>JBGCDY010000614.1:0-2885 GCA_045105835.1 Chitinophagales bacterium | reverse complement strand
CAAACCACAACCCACCAAACCAACTGCCGAAGGGTCGTCTTTTGGATACATCACTTGCGCCGCCAAAGCTGCACTTGCCGCAGTTCTTTTGGCACTGATGATGGAACTTTCCATAATGGCGGTAGGTCGTCCTGTTTCAGGAGAATTAAGGATGAGTGTTGCCGATGCACGCTCAATTCCTTTGGATAGATTGTTGGGAAAAGAAGCAATCCATTTGATGCCTGCTGTATGGAAATCACCTCCCAAATAAGCCGCTTTGGCAATGATGCGCTCTTTTTCCATTCCTGGAAAACGCAGGTAAGAATTGGCAGGCATGTCGTCCAAACCTTTGGCGTGAGCCTGATATGCTGCTTTTACTGCATCCAAAATTGCAGCTTCTTGTCCTCTGAATAAATCGTCTATTTCAGAACCTTTGAGTAATAATATGTTTTCTTGCATGTTTGTTTTTAGTGAAATTTACAATGTGTTTTGTGCCTTTGAATTAGTGTTTATTTAGTCAATTCTAATTCAAAGAATTTTTGTGTTTGAATTTATACTTTGAACCCCGATTAAAAATACGGGATAAATATTGAAATTGCCTTAGAGAGCTATTTCTTCTATTGACTCCTTGGTTTTTTTTGCTTTGTTTTCCCACAAATGAGCTACATTTCCAAAATGTTCAGTCACCCACTCATTGCTGTAAACCGTATCCAAGTAGCGTCCACCTCTATCACAAACAATCGCTACAACATCTGCTCCATCAGGAATGATGTGTTGGAGTTTGGTAATACCTGAAATGACCGCTCCCGAAGAGCCGCCTGCAAAAACGCCTTCTCTTTTGACCATCGTTCGACAGCCTACAATACAGTCCAAATCTGTTACCAAAATATGTTGGTCTTCCAAACCGTTATAATACAGTGGCATGGGAGCAGCTGAGCCATGACCAGGAATCAAACGCTTTTTGGGCGTGTCGCCAAACAGCACACTACCTACGGCATCTACTGCAATGACTTTGGTGGGTAAACTGTGAGACTCTACAAATTCTGATATACCTCTCAATGTACCACAGGTACTGGTCGCACAAAAGATGAAATCAGGTGCTTTTCCCAATGTTTTCATGATTTCTTTGACCGTCTCATGATGTGCTAGTGGATTGTTAAGGTTCTGATACTGATTGCAGTTGAAGCTATTTGGAATGGTTTTGAGTAGGTGATTGACCCTATCCCAACGCGCCCCTAAAAAACCTTTTTGGGGATGCGGTTTTTTTACCATATTGACTTTTCCTCCATATGCTTCAATGATTCGGCGGTTGGTGGTAGTACAGCGACCATCTACTACACAAATCAATTGCATCCCTAAATAAGCACAAATCATTGATAATCCGATTCCTGTGTTTCCAGAACTTGATTCAATAATCGTGGTATTTTCGTCAATTTCGCCTCTTTCAAAAGCATCTGACAGCATCTTGAAAGCAGGGCGGTCTTTGATACTTCCCGCAGCATTGTACATTTCCAGTTTAGCATATAAATTGAAGCGATTCGGCTTGAAGAATTTGTTGAGCTTCAACAAAGGTGTGTTCCCTATTAGGGCTAAGATTCCAGTCTTTTCCATTTTGTTGTTGTGTTTTAGTGATTAAAAAAAGCACACGTCTCCTATTGTTAACGTGAGGGGAAACAGTGAATTTTTGACATTTTTCTTGATACAGGACAAAGTTTTTGTGTGAATATAACCCTGTGAATCTCCTGTTTACTTTCCTCTCATAACTTTGGCGAAGTTATGAGGGGAAGTCATAGTTTGTAGCTTAATAGTTCTGTCTTTAAGACATTTTAAATCAAAACTTCAAAGTTTTATCCTTAATTGTAGATGAGTTTTCTGATTGTTTTACACCCTTATGCGATGACTATTGGTAGAGAGGCTTTGGTAGATTTCCATACATTGGAGGACATGAGAACGCATTCCCTTTTCGGTTGGGAAATCTTCCATTTTGGGTATTGGCTCATTGGCAGGGCGAATACCTTTGCTACTCAATACTTTTTTGTAAAGGTGACTGTGTGAGCCATCTAAGTTGTCAATTTCGATGTGGGCAGCGGATTTCCAGTTGAGCATATCTTCTGAGAAGGAAAGCCCCAAACGCTCAAATACTTGGGGGAGAATAACTTTTGGGTGGTTTCTGAAATCGGTGGCATCTACAATGATGTAGTCAATGTTTTCTTGATCGCAGTATGCTACCTGTTTTTGAATCAATTCCCATCCAGTTTCCTGCAATGGGAAAAAGATGCTATCTCCTGTCTCTTGTTTTTTCATTATCCGTGAATAAATATTGAGGCGGGGGTCACGAATCAGAAAGATAATGGGTTGTTTTGCCCAAGATGCAGCTAGCCCAAAGTTTTTACCTACTTGATAAGGCATTTCTTTAATGACCAAAGCACTTGTATCTTTTGAAGTTGAGCCATTTTTGACAGGAACGATGTTTAAGGGTTCAGATAGTTTTTCGTAAACAGCTTCCAGTGTTTGTCCATCATAGTAAGTTACTTCAAAGGGCTCATGACTGTAATAATGAACACTTGGATGTTCCCAAAATACTCTAGCAAAAGCGGTTGAGCCACAACGGGGAGGAGAAGATATAAAATAAATAGAAGTGTATTGTGCTAATAATTCTTTAAAAATATTTTTGTCGAAATCCATTTATGTATTGAGCATTTATTTAAAGATGTATAATACATATTTTTTTTGAATTTGTCAAAGGTTGAAAGTTATAATTGTTTTTATTACTTGTAATTAGTTTGTGGCGTGTGGTTTTTAAATTGTTTATTTTCTATACTTTGGGGGAGATGACTGCGGTTTTTGGGAGAATAGAAGGGTGTCCCCTTGACCTATTTATGGGTAAAGTATATGGTGAAATTGAT
>JBGCDY010000613.1:0-4013 GCA_045105835.1 Chitinophagales bacterium | reverse complement strand
GGTGCCAAAACACAAAAATGATCTGGGCAAAAACCCAAAGGAAATAGCAGAAGCAGACAGAGATTACTACTTAGAAAGAATCTACCCTGCTTTTGGAAACTTGGTGCCTCGTGACGTGGCTTCAAGGGCTGCAAAAAACATGTGCGACAAAGGCATGGGTGTCGGCAAAACAGGTTTGGCAGTATACCTTGACTTCTCTTCTGCCATCGAACGATATGGTAAAGTAGAAGCAAGTACCAAAAACGTTTCCAATCCAAGTAAAGCAAAAATTGAAGAACTGGGTAAGGCTGTTATTGAAGCCAAATACGGTAACTTGTTTGAAATGTATGAGCGCATCACAGGCGAAAATCCTTACAATGCACCCATGCGTATTTATCCTGCTGTTCACTACACAATGGGTGGACTTTGGGTAGATTACGAGTTGAGTACAACCGTACCAGGATTGTATGCCACAGGTGAATGTAATTTCTCTGATCACGGTGCCAACCGTTTGGGTGCTTCGGCATTGATGCAAGGTTTGGCAGATGGATATTTTGTACTTCCTGTCACCATTGGATCTTACCTCTCCAACGAAATCCGTACTCCTACTACCGACACCAATCATCCCGCTTTTGCAGAAGCTGAAAAGAATGTAAAAAAAGACATCAACAAACTCTTGAACATCAAGGGTCATAAGACTGTAGATGACTTTCACAGGGAGTTGGGGCTGATTATGTGGAACAAATGCGGAATGTCTCGCAGTGCTGAGGGACTGAAAGAGGCAATCAAAGAAATCCAAGCACTTCGCAAGGAATTTTGGAGTAATGTCTATGTCCCTGGAACAGCTGACGAACTCAATCCTGAACTAGAAAAAGCAGGTAGAGTAGCAGACTTTTTGGACTTGGGTGAATTGATGTGCCGAGATGCTCTTGACAGGAACGAATCCGCTGGTGGTCATTTTAGAGAGGAATACAAAACTCCTGAAGGGGAAGCCAAACGAGATGACGAAAACTATGCTTATGTGTCGGCGTGGGAATTTGCTGGAGAAGGAAAAGAACCTATCTTAAACAAAGAAGATTTGGTTTTTGAAGACATCGAATTGAAGACCAGAAGCTACAAGTAAAATATATTTAGGTTTAGGTATCGGATACCCAAACGGTATCCGATACCTTCTGTATTACATTGAATCTCCATTTAATCTGTTGATATGAAACTGACATTAAAAATTTGGCGACAAAAAAATAGCAAAGACAAAGGCAAATTGGAAACCTATCCCGTAAATGACATCACCACCGATATGTCGTTTTTGGAGATGATAGATGTACTGAATCAAGATTTAATCAAGAAGAAAAAAGACCCTGTTGCTTTTGACCACGATTGCCGAGAAGGTATTTGTGGAATGTGTAGCATGGTCATCAATGGTCGTCCACATGGTCCTTGGGAAGGAACAACTACTTGTCAGCTGCACATGAGAGCTTTCAAGGATGGCGATACGGTTGTGATTGAGCCTTGGAGGGCATCCTCTTTTCCTGTCGTGAAAGATTTGGTCGTTGACCGTTCTTCTTTCGATAAAATCATTCAGGCGGGTGGTTACATTTCTGTCAATACTGGGAATGCAGTAGATGCCAATTCTTTGCCGATTGACAAATCTTTCTCAGACGAAGCCTTTGATGCGGCAGCTTGTATTGGCTGTGGTGCTTGTGTCGCAGCTTGTCCCAATTCTTCGGGAATGCTATTCTTGGGTGCAAAGGTTTCACACCTTTCGCTACTTCCTCAAGGTGCGCCAGAACGAAGTACTAGGGTATTGAAGATGATGAAGACCCACGACGATGAAGGTTTTGGTGGCTGTACCAATACAGGTGCCTGTGAAGCGGAATGTCCAAAAGGTATTTCATTGACCAACATCGCTCGTTTGAACCGTGAGTACATGCGTGCTGCAATTGGTTCAGATGAAAAGGTGCTTTAGATAAAATAGTGCAATACAATTACATCCGCTATTTTCTTCAAACAGAAGATAGCGGATTTTTTTATGCACTATTTATTGAGATTTTTGAAGAAGTAGAAAACGGTAATGATGGCACAAAACTCAATAAGTCACCTTACTATTAAAATCCTTCACACACCGAAATCCTACAGAAGCTGCCGCATCCCCAGGAGCTTTACTCGCTCTATTACTCAGCCTCAACTCCGCTGCATAAGTCCTATACGAGCCTCCACGAAGCACTTTTTGGTTAGTTGTGGAAGTCTTTGAATTGGCATAAGCATTGGAAGCATAACTATCCTGACACCATTCCTCCACATTGCCACTCATGTCATAAACTCCCAATTCGTTCGCCCTCTTAATGCCAACAGCATAAGTACCTCCTCTTGTATTTTCCTGATGCCAAGCCACCTGATTCGCATCATTACTACCCGAATACACATAATTTGAGCTATTTTGACCACCCTTTGCCGCATATTCCCATTCTGCCTCAGTGGGCAAACGTTTGCCATAAAAACGAGCGTATTCATTCGCCCCAAACCAAGTCACATAGGCTACAGGATAGTTCTCCTTCCCCTTCATAACCATATATTTCCCACTCGAAAAGTAAATAGCTCCACCCTTGACTTCCTTAAACAATTCCTCGCCCACATAGCTTCCATCTTTGACTTCTCTACTCTTATATTCATTCAAAAAATTAGCAAATTGAGCGTTGGTGACTTCATCTTTGTCCATATAAAAATCATTCACATTCTCTCGGTGAGCAGGTTGTTCATCTACCTCCCCTTCATTGTTACCCATCACAAAAGTTCCCCCAGCCACATATACCATCCCCGCAGGAGCAAGCAGTTGTTGTCGAGTATTTTGCGCTTCAGGCAGTTTCATTTGTTCAAACTGACCAATATCAACTGACTCTTGTTGTTGTGCTGTATTGGGACTCAAAGGCTCATTGGAGAGCGGAAGAGTTGGCTTCAATACCACTTCTTCCAAACGGTTTCCTTTGCGGTTAATTTCAAAGGTTTTTCCATCCACAATCACCGTCGCAATACCGTCTTTGAAGAGGGTCACTTCGTCAAATTGTGGGCTAATGACTACTTCTCCTTCTGGGTTGATAAAGCCAATTTTCTTATTCTTTTGGACACCTGCCAAACCTTCACTAAAAATACCAATCCCCTCATAATAAAGCGGAATCAATACTTGCCCCTTAAGATTCACCATACCCCAAAGCCCTCCTTCACCTTGCACACGCATCAACCCATATTGATTCGGTTCACTCACATAAGCATAGTCCCGTTTATTGAAGTTCGGCGCAGGCGCATCATCCTTATAAAAAGATTGCAGCGAAGTAGGTGTAACATCAAAAGTCCAGCCCCTCACCTGCCTCACCGTTTCCTCCGCCAAGGTCAATTCTCCCTTTATAGCAGCTCCTTTGAGAGGCGCAAATTGTTGGTCAATGATTTGATTTTGCAGTTCAAAGAAGTTGAATAAATTCGTTCCTTTTTTATTAAAATCCCATTCTATTTTTTTATAGTTCGCATAGGCATCTCGACGCAATTGTAGATTAGCCGAACTTGTATTTGTACTATCTACCGACCACTGCAAAAGTCCATATTCGTTCTCTGCAAGAGCCGAATAAGTAGTGTTTTGAATCGTGTCCTTATTTAGTCGCACCGTTCCGTCAGATTCAATCACCAACTTTGTAAAACTTCGCCATTTTTTGTCTTGGTCAAATTTAGAACTCATCAAATACACTCCTTTCCACTTCTCCCCAAATGCCTGCTTCAATCGTTCCTTCTCTGCTATTAGCCTCAATTCCTCTACATCAATGCCCAAATCAGTTAAAGTCTTCAATACCTCTTCTTGCAAACCTCCTTCAGTCTTCAAATACAAATCTTGTAGCAAAGGAAAAATCGCCAAATTGAATTGAAAATACGTTTCATTGACCGCCAAAACAGCCCCTATATCCTTCAATCCCAAACCTAAGGAATCCATATACAAATGGCTCAATGCACGGGCATACAAAATGGCTGGGTCTTGCGGTGTATGGCTGTGT
>JBGCDY010000612.1:0-5060 GCA_045105835.1 Chitinophagales bacterium | reverse complement strand
AACCAAAATAGGAAGTCTTTTTTTCATGCCATTGAGCAGCCTAGGGTCGGGGTGCGTTTGAATCATATAAGCAGTCAATGTGCGAGCCTACAACACCTATACCAATTTACCTACCTATATACAAGTCCTTTAGCAGCAATTTGAAAGAATCACAAAACAAAAAGTAACATCGACTGTTGTGCCATGACGAAAACAAAGGCAGTGTTAATAACAAACTAATCTATAAAAATAAGAACTCCTCACCTATGGTATTGATTAGGAGTCTTCACACAGTTCATCAAATCCCATAAACCTTATACAAGAAAAAAAAAATTATTTTTTTCATAAAGCATCTAAATTCAAATGTAAATATGATCAAGTATTCATTATTTCTTTTATTGATTTTTGTTCTTTTTATTGAAGATGCAAAAGCCCAATCTGCTTTAGATTCAATTCCATCGAACAAACAATTCTCCAATTTAGACGAGGCTCTAAAACACCCCGAGGATGTTTATAAACTTGACTTGAGCAACCAAAATCTTCAATTATCAGATACTGCTTGGGCGCAATTTATCAACCTCCAATATTTGAGTTTGAAGAACGATCACCTTCTGCAAATACCAATGGGTGTTGGTTCTCTAAGAAATCTTAAAGTGCTCGATTTGAGTGGAAATGATTTCAAGGTATTACCTTCAACTTTTACCAACCTAACCAACCTACAAGAGCTGTATTTGAATGACGAGAAATACTTCAATCTTGAAAAGAATATCCCTATTCTAAGCACGCTTCCAAATCTAAGATCCCTTCACATCGAAAACGATGGTTTGAAATCATTGCCCAATGATATATCTAAGCTAAGTAATTTGGAATCACTGTACCTCAACAACAATCAGTTTAAACAAATACCAGTGGGCCTTGGTTATTTGAAAAACCTTAAAGTACTTGATTTGAGCGGGAACAATTTTAAAGTATTGCCCTCAACTTTTACTAACTTAGTCAATCTACAAGAGCTATATTTGAATGATGACAAACGCCTAAAGTTTGAAAAAAACATCTCAATCCTGAGTACATTGCCAAATCTAAAATCCCTTCACATCGAAAATGATGGTTTGAAGTCATTGCCCAAAGACATATATAAACTAAACCGTTTAGAGTCTTTGTATCTTAACAACAACCAATTCAAACAGGTACCAATAGAATTGAAGGGCTTAGAAAATTTAGAGTATTTAGATTTTCATGGTAATGAGTTCAGGATGCCAGCGCAGGGTACACAAAGCCCAAATTCTGGATTTATCATTAGATTTTAAATACTACAAATTTATTTAGCATTGCAGCTTGTTGCTAACAAGCGATTAACACAAATTTCCGCTATTACGAAACAGGGCAACAAGCGCCATTCCTCTTTTATCCAAACAAAAATTTACCTGTAGCTTTCTCAAAAAGAATTTCCCTTTCTGAGGAAGCCACAGGTATTTTAGCTAAGGTAAAACTGATATTCATGGGGATTTTTAACATCGTATTTAAGCGAACAATTGCCCTTGTCAGCACCGCACCTACCAATAAAGAGGCGGTCTCAAAAGGGAAGATAACGGAGCTTTTGAAATTTTCCATTACCTGTATTTCAATTATTCATTAAGATTTTCAAAAGCAAATTATTTGGAGCCTTTACTTTTTGAAGATTTTTAAGACAAGTCTCGTTGATGTATTTCAAAGTAGAGTCAAACGATGAAGTTTTCGTTACAACCATCATTTAAGACACACAATACATATCTCTTAGACAGAATTAAAAGAAAGAAAAAAGTAAAAAGAATGAACAATTTCACAGAATAATAGTTTTACTATCAAAAACAATAGCAAAACAATCAAACGAGAGCGAATGAATAAAATAACAACTATTAGAAGCACGAAAATTGAGTATTTGAGAAAATCTAATAGCATTCATAATTTCATAAAATTTAACATATGAAGAACAACAAAATTAAATTGAGCGCATTCGTTTTGGCAGCTTTATTTTTTGCAGCCTGCACCAATGGAAACCAACAAAAGGAACAGAGTACCACAAAACAACCTGAGCAACAGCAAGAACAGATTCTTGGTGTGGTAGAAGATGTTTTGACCAAAGCGGAGCAAGATGCTCTTAGCCCTGACATGGTGATACAATCCTTAAAAGAAGGGAATGAACGGTTTATGCGAAACGACCTTACTGCACGTGACCATTCTGCCCAAGTAAGAATGAGTGTCAAAGCTCAGTACCCAAAAGCAATCGTCCTTTCCTGCGTCGATAGTAGAGTACCTGTCGAAGATGTTTTTGATAGAGGGATTGGTGATATTTTTGTAGCAAGAGTAGCAGGTAATTTTGTCAATGAAGATATTTTAGGCAGTATGGAATTTGCTTGTAAAGTATCTGGTTCAAAATTAATCCTTGTGATGGGACACGAACATTGTGGTGCTGTCAAGGCTGCAATTGACGATGTAAAGCTTGGGAATATAACCCCAATGCTCGCCAAAATCAAATCTGCGGTGAAAATGGTAGAATATGAAGGAGATAGGAATTCAGGTAATCAAAAATTTGTACATATGGTAAGTGAAAGCAATGTCCGCAATACAATAGAGAAAATCAGAAGTGAGAGCTCCATCCTAAAAGAGATGGAAGACAAAGGGGAGATTAAAATTGTTGGAGCGTTGTATGACATGGACAATGGAAAGGTAAATATACTGAAATAAAAGAGTTATGTACAAGGCTATAATGGCGGCTATATGCCGCTATTATAGTTCCATAAAGCATTGAATTGATTAGTGGGTAACAAGCCAATTTTCACTATATTTACCATTCAAGCCGCACCAAAATCCATTGAAAATAACAAGACTAAATGAAGAAGGTGCTACAACACTTTCACCTTATAGGAACCTTTCTTTTAGTTAAGGATGAAAACTTTAAGTCTCAATATGAAATCGGTTTTCCATTTGGAAAAGCATATTGGAGTAAAGGGTATGGACAGGAAACCCTTTACATGATAGAAAAACAACTGGAAACCTACGGGAATATTGAAGCAATAAAAGCTTGGTGTATCAAGGAAAACTTTGCTTCTATTAGAGTTTTTGAAAAAGCTGGATTTTCAAAAGTAGAACAAAACGAACACCCCCAAAGCTATTTGTTTGTCAAAAAAATAAAAAGCAACACCACAATCAAGTAGCTTCAAAAAATGCCTTATCATACTCCACCACCCCACTAACTCCCTTCAATCCATTTTCCACCAATTCGATAACCATACAGTTGGCTTCGGGGGCTTCAAAAGGCAATTCTATATTGTATTGACTCGTCAATTCATAGCCAAATCTGGGGTAATAACTTTCATGTCCCAACAACACAATGGATTTGAAGCCCAAGTCTTTGGCGCATTCATGAGCATGCCGAATCAATTTCCCTCCAATGCCTTTACCTTGAAAATCAGGTTTGACCGACACAGGAGCCAATGCCAAAGATTCAAAACTTTCCTGCTCATTTTTAATCTGGATTTTGGTCAGCAAAATATGCCCCACAACTTCCCCTTCACATTCCCCAACAATCGACAAGCCTTCAATAAAGGAAGTTGATTTCCTTAATCTTTCAACCAAAAACTGCTCGGTTTTGTCGCTCATGGCTTCACCTCTAAAAGCTGCCTCTACGACTTCAAAGACTTGTGGATAATCTGCTGGATTTTCTTGACGAATATGTACATCCATGTTTTTTATTATTTTTTGAAGGCTTCGATACCTCTACAGAAAACAGATTCCACATGGATTTGTTTCTTAAAGTATCAGTCAAAATCAACGATACCATGATTCAACACATTTCCCTCTTTTTCTTTTTGTTCCTATCTTTCCAAACCGTTTTCGCCCAAAATACCATGCGGATCGTGAAAGCCAATTCTGACGAAACCTATTTTGTAGAAGACAAAAATGGTGTAAAAAGCAATTGGTACTTAGACCCAAGTATTGAATTAGATGTCTATGAAGTCAACAAAACTTCAAAACCCAAATGGGTTGAATTTCACACGGATGTCGAATCCTTCAAAATGAAAATCAAGCCTGGAGAACGCTATGATTTTGTGGTATTGCTGAATGGTAAAGACTCCTGTTTCAACCAGATTTACTCCAAAGCACCCGTCACCCAATTCAAAGAACTCCAACCCGCCACACACGACACCATCCCTTTTGAACTCACCGAAGCCAACAATATCAAAATCAAGGTTTTGTTGAACGGCATAGATTCCCTCCATTTGCATTTTGATACAGGCTCAACAGGAATTGTATTGACCCATGATGCGATTGCCAATCGAAGTCACTTGCTCACAAACGAAAAGGAAGGCTTCAAAACCCAAAACTACCGAATTTTGAAAACCTTAAGCACCCTCCAAATCGGCAATTTTAGTTGGGATAAGCTTCCAATATATCCCGTAACAGTTTCTCCAAAAGGAACCGATGGGCATTTCGGATGGGACTTATTTGAAGGTAGAATCGTGGAAATTGACTACGACCAAGAAATTTTGATTGTGCATTCCTCTCTCCCCAAAAAACCGAAAGGCTATACAAAAATGGAGATAGAATACATCAATACCTTGTTTTGCATTGAAGGAAAGCTGAACGCAAAAGGCAAGACCTTCAAAAATCGCTTTCTTTTCGATACGGGCTACCAAAGAGCCATTTTATTGGACAGCGTTTTGGTACAAGAACAGGCATTTCCTAAAGATTTACCTGTATTGAAGGTAACAGAATTGAGGAACGGAGCAGGCAAAGTTTTCAGAACCAAAATCGTCAATGGCGATGCCATGAAGCTGGGTAAATACAGTCTTTCAAATATCCCCACACAATTATTGGACACCCAAAATCCAGCACACTTCAAAACCAATATTTTCGGCAATGAATTCTTGAAGCGCTTCAATACGATTTTAGACTTTCAAGGTAATTACATTTACCTCAAACCCAATAGCTTGGTTTCTGTTCCTTATATTGATGCGACTTCATAGGGTGTTTGAATAATTTTGAATAAGTCAGGGAAGTTCAAATAAATAACGATACATTGTCTAAGATGTTTGTTCCTC
>JBGCDY010000611.1:0-4718 GCA_045105835.1 Chitinophagales bacterium | reverse complement strand
AGCAATTCATCGAACTCTTTGTACTCTGCATCCACCCGTTTTTTGGCTTCTGCAATGATGTCTTTTCGCAAGCCACTTTTTTGAGCCAATTCAAAAGCAAAAGAGCTACCTGGCTTGCCCATCTCCAAGCGGTAAAGGGGCGAAATGGTGCGGTAATCAAATGCCATTGCACCATTGACAATCCCTGGCGTATCGGTGGCAAATACCTTCAAATTGGAATAGTGGGTCGTAATGATTCCATAGCAAAATTTCTTGTTCAATCGCTCCAAAATCGTTTCTGCAATCGCACCTCCCAAAGCGGGGTCTGTCCCAGAACCAAACTCATCTATCAATAACAGCGTTTTGGCATCCACATGGTCGACAAAAAAGCGCATATTTTTGAGGCGAGAACTGTAGGTACTTAGGTCGTTTTCGATGGATTGTTCGTCTCCAATATCCACAAAGATATTGCGAAAAATGGTCATCACAGAATGGTCATTGGCAGGCACCAACATTCCTGATTGCAGCATCAATTGCAGTAAGCCTACTGTTTTGAGCATCACCGACTTTCCTCCTGCATTGGGTCCACTGACCACCAGGATTCTATTTGCCAAAGAAAGCTCAAAATTCAATGGAACGGTTTCTTTTTTCTCTGCCTTGTTTTTGAGTAAAAGCAGTGGGTGGCGGGCATTGTATATTTCGATGGTTTTGGTGCTGGAAATGTAAGGTTTGTGGGCATCCATGTCCCAAGCCAATTGCCCTTTTGCACGAATGAAGTCTATGACTCCCAAGAGTTTTTGGTAATGTGCCAAGTCATCTACTCGTTCTCGGATAAACTCGGTTAGCTGCATGAGGATGCGGTAGATTTCTCGTTTTTCGGCTTGTTGGAGTTCGACGATGGCATTGCTGATTTGAAGCGTCGAATCGGGTTCGATGTAGGTGATGCTTCCTGTATTGGATTCATCGTGTACAATGCCCCTAAATTTTCGCTTGTGTTCGGCTTTGACCGCCAAAACCCGTCGTCCATTTCGGATACTCTCTACTGTTTCTGCCAGCCAATTTTTCTTTTTAAATTCGCTGATTACCGCATTGAATTTTTTCTGCAAATCTCCATATTGCACATTGATGGCTCGCCGAACTTGAAGCAATTCTTTGGAGGCATCAGAACGAATTTTGCCATTTTCGTCAATGACATTTTTGATTTGATGCAGTAAGTCTTTTTGGAAATTGAGGTCTTTTAGAATCGCCATCAAAGCGGGATACAGCTCCCGTTTTTCATCGCCTTCTGCTCCAAAATAACGAGATATTTCAAAAACCGTTTGCAGTACCTTGAAGATACGAAAAAGCTGCTCTTCATTTAATACGGAATTTTCAATTCTCAAAAGGTCGATTTCCTTCTTGAGGTCAAGGTAATTGTGAGTAGGAAAAGGTTTTTCCTCCACCATCAAAAGCTGTTTGAAGTCGGCTACCTGTGCAAGTAGGCGTTCTATTCTTTCAGGGTCATTTTGAATCCGCATCTTTCTCACCAATTGTTTGCCCAGAGGGCTGTAACACTTTTCGGTGAGCAATTCCAGTACTTTGTCAAACTCTAATTTGGTGTATAATTCTCCAGGGTATAATCGTGTGGGTATTCCTCTTCGTCTTCTATTTTCCTGCGACATCTGTTCGGTTTATGTTTTATCTGCTGCAAAAGTACCTTGGAAAAATTCAAAAACAAAGTCCAAATCCAATTTCAAGGTCTATTTGATTTGTATTAAATAGTTTTGAAGTCAAATTGTTTGAATTTCCTGTGGGCGAATTAGGAAACAAAGTGATGGAGAGGATAGTTCCTTTGACTATGAGACCTTATAGATTTCCACTCACATATTTTTTACAAATCGCCAAATTGGTACATTTTTTTGGCAGTTAAATCTATAAGGTTTTATACCCTATCAAGCCCAATTCGTTCCACCTTTTGCCGCATCCCAATTCCTTGTTTTTTTTCTACCAAGGCAAAGTATTGAAAAGCAGTGACAATCATATTGGTGGCAAATACGAAAAAGTAAAAAAGGAAAAAGAGGCTCTGTATCAAAATAGTATAAACGTATATGTCCAATTGTAGAAAGGAGACAAATTGAAGGAAAAAACTAAAGATGAAGGTGGGCAAACTAACGAGCGAAAAAGTAATGAAAGCAGCCACCATATAAATCAAAAATGTCTGCCACCAATGCTCTCTAATCAAAAATAGACTTCGGTAAAAACCTTCAATAAAACCTCTTCGCTCCACCAATCTCACCATGAAAATAAAAGACAAACTCACCATCATGTATACCAAGCCACAAAAAGCAATTCCTCCCATCAAAAAATGAATCAATCCCATTGCAATAGAGAATAAATACATCACGACGACTAAGCAAGTCAGCAGAACTGTGGTAGAAACATACAACCAAATATTGTGAAATACTTTTCGATAGACGGCTTTTACCCTAATTTTTTTCGCATAGGGATAGCGAATGTAGAGCAAAATGTAAGAGTAAATGACACTGAAAAACACGATAATCGCCAGTCCAAATAGAAGCACATAGACAAACAGTAAAAAGAACAAATTGGCAGTTCTATCTGCGCTTTGCAGCAAAAAATCACTGGGGATAATCGCAATTGTCAACAAGACATTGACCAACAAAGCAATCAACATAAACGGCAGAGCTATGAGCATCACCGATTTGAATAGACCAACAAAGTTTTTTCGCACAAACTCAGCAGAGATACTAATCACCTCCGCATAGGTACGAACCTTCCGAAACTCTATTTTAGCGTTCATTGGTATTTAACTTCCTTCGTATGCCATAAGTTCTATCATTTACGGGGATTTCGTACTTCTTGTCGCTTGTCTTACGAGGTTTGATTTTCATTTTGCCATTGGTCATGTACTGTTTTTCGAGGGGGCGATAGCGTTCGAGGTCAGAAACAATGCTGTCATTGGCTTCCGAATTTTCAAACTGATTGTAGCTTTTCCAATAATCTTCGTCGTAGGTTCGGTAACGAGGTTGGTAAAAAATGCTTTTGGTGTCCATTGCATCCTCCTCTACAATAGGATTAAAATCATCTGTTTGAATGTTGTTTATCAATAGCTCCGAATAAAAGTACAAATTGAAGTCCTCCTTTTTAGATTTGAATTTCACGGTATGGCTGGCATTGATATAACTCAAATACAACTTGCCTCTGTGGTCTTTGTAGGTCATCACCGTCTTCGATTCTTGCGGCAAACCATTGGCTTGTTTCCCCCTCAATCTATTGTAGGCATTTATTTCGGCACGCAAAATGGCAAAATCTCTGGTACGTACATAAAACCGTCCATTATAAGTTCCTTTTCGCTTGCTATACATCTGATAGCTAATACAATACACCAAATCATTTCCATGATAACTGATGCTGTCCATTGTTAAAGATTCCAATTTGTATTTCGCTCGTTTGATGTATTTTTTCCAATAAGCAGTATTCCGCATCACATTCCCACGAAGTGCATAATGCAAATCAATGTACAACACATAATCTCCTTTGTTGTAAATATCACTGACCCGCAATTGATTGATTTTGATGGATTCTCTGTCTTTGATGTCCTGAAAATTATAATTTTCGGCATCGTAAATACTCACGGCAGATTCTGCAAAAGCAGCGTAATGCCCATTCTCTTTGAAGTATTCTCGGTAAAATCCGTCGGAAAGATGGGGTTTGTTGACATAGTTGATGGAAATCCGTCGAATGGCAATTTCCATGATGTCTTCGGCAGAAAGTTCTTGGGGGCGTACCGTCACCGAATTGAGTAGGTATGCTTTGGGTCTCAAGTAAATAATGTGCTCTTTGGCTCGCCTAATGTTTGAAATAGCGATGCTATACACACCATGCCCGACACACGACACGACCAAAGAATCTGTTCTTTTGTAGCCCGAATTCAGGTGCAATTCATAAGAACCTTGATTGTTGGAGACCGTACCGATTGCAGTTCCTTTGATGCCAATATTGGCAAAAGGAATAGGCTCTGATGTTTTGGAATTCAACACCAAACCTGCAATCACCATTTCTTGTTGCGCATGAACAGAAATGAGGCTAAAAGATAGGAGTAAAAAAATAAGGATGTATCTCACTGGGTAAAGTTTTGACCCTGAATAAAGACAACAATTATACCAAACTTTGTGAATAATAAGCGATAAATATAGAAGAAAGAATATTTAAAATACTTTTTGTCAATAAATTACAAGTTAAAAAAGGGCTTCTTACCAGTTGGCTACTTCACTGTCTGAAAATTCGTAAGTATCTCGAAGTAAGACTTTTACCGTTTCAAGACCTTCAATATAAGCCAATTGTTCACTACTTCCCACAAGGGCATAGTTTGGTGAATCACCTATTGAAGTGAGCATATCTTCCAGTATATCAGCCATCAAAGGCGTATCACCTGAAGTATTTCTGTATTGCAGCATTTGGGCAAAACCCAACATTGCAGCCCACTCACGGTTCAGTCTTGTAATGTTTTCATCGGCAGTACCCATTTTTTCCATATCCTTCAAAGTAGTATTCACATAATGAATCAAATTAGCGGCTACAAATTGTTACAAAACCAATTCCAAACTGTCCGCAACTACTGCAAAGGTTGAATCGGTTTCAACCAGACTTTTGTTTGTGATTGCCGTTCTGCCCTGCAATAGCAACGAAAATAATTGGGAGGTAAAATCTCGGTCAGGAACAGACAAGTCCCGCTCGGC
>JBGCDY010000610.1:0-2327 GCA_045105835.1 Chitinophagales bacterium | reverse complement strand
AGCCACTGAATAGCACCCATAAAAAGTAGAGAATGGAGGTGATTTGTTTGATTGTTTGCATGACTCTAATGTTTATTAGTTGGGTTATTGTTTAATAATTTTATTTTAGTGATGATCAAAAAATAACTCCCCGTTTTGTTTTTATAACATACCCTAACTCCTTCCTAAGGAATGCTACAAAAATAACTTTACATATTTTTTGTCTGAACCTACCCCAACCTACCGAGGTTTCGGCACAAGCTATTCCAAAAGGGGAATCAAGGTTGTAAAGTTATTTTTTCCACATTCCTAAGGAAAGAATGAAAATTAAAATGTGAATCAACATTTTAAGTACTTGAGCAGAATTATTGGGCTATTTCATTTCCCATGAAATATTGATAATCAAATATTTAAAACCTGAATCCTGCCCCCTTAATAGTGACATCTCACTTAAATACGCCTCATAATCAATTGTTTGCAAAATGAAGATTGTAAATTTATTTTTGAACTTTTCCTAAGGGGGAATTAGGGTCGTGAATTTATTTTTTGCTTCTTGCTTATTCCAATACGATTAATCGTTCATTCCAAACTTTCTTTTTGTCTGTGTACAGTTGTAATACATATACTCCACTTGCTAATTCAGTTGCCTCCAATGAAAACCTTTGCAAAATATTCGCTCCAATCTTTTCTCCCTCCAATAGCTGCGCAACTTTACGACCATCCATCGAATAAACCGATAGCCAAACATTGGAGGTGACAGACAGGCTGAATTCAATCAGGGTTCGCTCTGCAAAAGGATTGGGGTACACATTCATTTGACTAATTTCATTGAAAGCTTCCTCGCCAGCAGTTTTGCATCCGCCATTGCGACCTCGACCGCCCCGACCTCCTGTATTCGCTCGACTGACATAGATTCCTTCTTGCACTGTCGTCGTTCCTGAACAGTCTGTAACTGTCACATTGTAAGTACCCGAAGCCAAGTCATCAAGAGTACTTCCTGTTGGGTCATCTGTATTGTTTTCACTGAATCCACCAGGCCCTGACCAGTTGTAGGTGTATTCATCACAGCTGTCATCTCCTCCTGACACTTCGATGGTAATCGAACCATCCTTATCGCCAGGGCAAGTCTCTTGGGTCGTTGTAAACCCTGTAATTTGTGGTAAAGGATTGGAGGGCAATCCATCACTTGTGAAGGTCGTAGATTCATTGCTACAGCTGTTGTCATCTGTAACGGTTAATGTCCAATCTACTCCATTGGAATAGGTCACTTGGTAGTTGATACATCCTGCATCGTCAGATGGTAATTCTTGGATGCTGGCAAAACCACCTAAGAAACTGAAATCAAAACTGTAGGGTGCGCTTCCTCCACAAACTTCTGCAATGAAAATGTTCATGCCTGTGCCTGTTTGTGGGGCTGCACCAGAACCTGCTAAATTGGGCTCAAAGGCTTCGGGTACATTAATCGTAGAACACTCTATGTCATAACATCCGTCCTGAATCGAGCCCGTTTCATAGATGTCATCCAAATCAGTAGTGATTGGAGAAGGATTGGGCAGGCAATCTTGGCATTCGTTGTAAGAACATACCAAATAATCGCCTGCTTCCAATCCACTAAAGTCAGCACTGCTTTCGCCCATTTCCACATTTGCTATCATGCTCTCAACAAATGTTGTGTTGCCTAAATTATCTTGAGTGTAGAGAAAAAAGTATAGAGAGTAGTTTGTTGCTGTTTGTTCGTTGGTCGTGCTGACTTCGATGTTTCCTCCTGCGCAAATGGTAGCTGCATTGGTGGTCAATGTGCCTGCTTCTGCCAAACAGGGTGTTTGGCTTACTCCTACCATATCTGTTCCTGTACAACCGTTGGAGTCAGTAACAGTGACGGTGTAAATACCAGTGACTGTTGTAGAAAAGCTTTGTATCGTTAAACTGTTTGACCAAAGATAGCTTGTCCAAGTTCCTGCATCCAATGTCGCTTCTCGTCCTCTACAGTAGCTCAATTCTCCTCCAATCTTAGGCTGTGGATTGGCATTTTCAATGACAGTCACTTGGTCTGTGCCTGTACAACCATTGGAATCGGTGACGGTGACGGTGTAAGTACCTTCGCCTACATCAGTGCTGTGGGTGGCTTGGTCATTTGACCATAGGTAGCTTGTCCAAGTACCTGCATCCAAAGTCGTGGTGAGTTCGGAAGCACAGTATTCTAAACTGCCTGTGATGCTTGGTTCTGGATTGGCATTTTCAATGACTGTTACTTCGTCTGTTCCTGTACAGCCATTGGAGTCGGTGACAGTGACGGTGTAAGTTCCTTCGCCTACGTCAATGCTTTGGCTGTCTTTGTCATTTGACCA
>JBGCDY010000609.1:0-1920 GCA_045105835.1 Chitinophagales bacterium | reverse complement strand
AGTATTTTTACTAAAGATGGTAAATTGGTGGCTTCGGTGGTGCAAGAGGGTTTGATTCGGAAGAGGCGGAAGAAGTAGGTTATTGGAGAATCGCCTTAAAGCTTCCAGATAAATCTCCAAAAAATAATGGGCTTCCTCCTCCAAAGAAGGTACCTTTTATATTATCTCCCGGATTTTCTCCTAATTCAGTTATTTCTACTGTTATTGAATATCCTACATGTAAATCAATTTCGACAAAATTGAAGAAAATATTTTCATAGATTCCAATTCCTTCAAAATTTTTTATGAAAAATGAAGCCGAGTGAAAATCATCATTATCAGAAGCATAAACATTTAAAGTATTTTCGTTGTTTATGTGTGCTTGTACATCAGTTAAGAGTACTGCGAAACCCTGTTCAAAATCAAGATTCATAAAAGTATTCAACTCATTACAAACAACTAAAGGGCTTACCGCAATAGAAGCATTTGCAAAATCTATTGTTTCGGCAAAACTTGTTCGTCCATTTTTGAAGTCTATGATGCTGAGCATGCCTTGAGTAGCCTCACATACATTGGTTACAAATTCAAAAGTGCCATTTTCTTGCAAAGAGTAAAAAGAAAAAACGCCATTCAAATCCAATTTGACATCCCCATCTTCAAGGAGATTCCCACTACAATCTACCCCTGAACCACTAATCGTAACAAAATTACTCTCTCCTTCTTGCACAACAATTGTTCCCAAATCTGCATTACTCTCATAAGGTCCCAATTCCTCTTCCCACAAAACACCTCCACAAGCATCCAAAATAGTCAATATAAAAACTGTATTTGCAGGGAAATTATAAAATTCAAACTCGCCACTATCATCTAAAAAACCACCTACTCGTACTCCTTCAATATTCACATAGACCTGTAAATAAGGGGCTTCTATTTCATCTTCGCCCATACGCACAAAAACTTTTCCCCTCACAGAAATAGCATCAGTTTTGGTATCCACATTCCAAGAACTAAAATGTGCCACTTCCCCCACATAAAAACCACCTTGAAGCACTGCAAAACCTTCTTCTACCCATGTCGCTAAATTTTCGTCAAAAGACCAAAGTGGAATGGTTGGAGGTGCTTGCGCCAAAATTTCATTGGGAACGGGAAACGAAAGCGTGGCGGGCATTCCTTCTTTGAGCTGCAATTCTGCCCCATTTTCACCCAACAATTCCACGTTTAGCATCCCAAAAGTACCCAAAGCGACCTGTTTGCCATCCACATCTATGCCACTCAAATCACCAACCATTCTTGCAGCCAAATCCTCGGCAGTTGGGTCAATCCAAGACATAGCTACCTCTACAGTTCCTGCATAGCTTTCTCCACTTTCTTGTTGAATGCTATTGGGGCTTAGTTCCAGTTTTGCAGTACTCGAAATATCTTGGAGCGTACCCCCTTCTATTGAAGGAAGCGAACCGATTATTGTTTTGTCCAAAACTTTGATTTTGGTGTAGTTGTAACTGTCTTTGGTCAGGTTCACCTTGCGGAAAGCGTCAAATTTACCTGCTTGGTTTACCTTCAATAATGCACGGTTTCGTGAAAGCATTACATTGGTGTATAGGAAGTTTCCTTCTGTGTCTGTTGTGGTAATTCTGATGCCATTGATGGTTTGAAGTGTAACTTCGCTACCTGCAATTGGATTATCGTTTTCATCTACTAATAATCCAAAAATACTGGTGGTGATTATTTCATCTTGAGGGCTTGGAGTATAAGTGTTTCCATTGATTGGAGTCAAAGGAGTGTCGATGAATTGTTGTTCTTTTATACAAGAGTGAAAGATGGCAGTAGTGCTGATGAAAAGGAGGACAAATAAGAGTTTTTTTGTTATTAAAGAGTTCATGTATTTTGTGTTTTCGGATGTTAATAGAAGGGTTTATTCCTGTATTTTTATTGATGAATGCC
>JBGCDY010000608.1:0-7195 GCA_045105835.1 Chitinophagales bacterium | reverse complement strand
TCTATTCTATTGAAGGACGAAAAATAGCAGAAATCTTGAAGGGAGAAAGCATTGAAGGAAATACGCTACAGCGATTGGGTTTTGATGCAGAAAGATTGCAGAGCGGAGCTTATGTTTTGGAACTCCAAACAGAATCAGGTTTGCGTCAGCATCAGCAGTTGATGGTCGTGAAGTAATTTCTAAAAGAAAAAATACCTTGTTTTTTTAAGGGGGTGTCACATCTAATGTGACACCCCTTTTTTGTTTTAAAAAAAAGATAAATGTTTATTAGGTGAAAGATATATACAATAATGTATCTTTGCATATCAAAAAAATCACTTCTATTATGATACCAAATACAGCCCAACTCCAATCAAATTCAGATCTTGAAACGGCGAAAAAATTGCTTTCTAAAGCCCAAAACCTTCTTCCTCAAAGAAATTATGAACAGTCCATACCTTTATTGAAAAAAGCTATTGAAGCCTTTGAAGCCCATGAAGAATGGGAGGGGTTTATGGAGGCGGCTTATGAGCTATCAACCATTTATATAAAAGTTTATGAACTTTCTTTAGCAACACAAATCCTGGAATACGCACTCAAAATTTACCAAGAAAAATGCCCTCACCTTTCCGTTTGGAAGGCGCATCTATACAACAATAAGGGGCGGGTATTGGAACGCAATAGTAAAATATATGAAGCCTTGATATGCTATGATAAAGTAAAAGAAATAGCCCTAAAAGAAGGCATAAATGGTTTTTTACTCATTGACTCAATCCTTGGTCAAGTAGCTTGTTACCTTAATCTCAACAAAGGAATCGAAGCTCAACAATTGTTGGAGCTTGCCTCTGAATTGGTCAACAAAGAAAAAGAGGAGAATAGCCTTCTAATGGCAGAATTCTACTCCCTAAAAGGAGCATTGGAAAGCGACTTATCCAATAATTATTCATTGGCAAAGAAGTACTACAAACAAGCCTATGAACTCTGTGCGGAAAATGATTTCTATAAGAAAACCTCGCTCTGCTGCAAAATTGGATATATAGATGCGTTTTTGGGAGAACCAGAGAAAGGAATGGCATATTGTGTTAAAATGACAACTAAACTAAATGCTCAAGACAGCAAACTGGCTAAAATTCAATTAGTGAAGGTTTACAAAAATATGGCAGAAGTCTTTTCCATTTTGGGGGATATGGGACAAGCCTTATATTACAGCGAAAATTCATTGTTGCTTCTTGAACAACTTGGAGAGAAACACTCATTGAGAGCTTTTTCTATTCTTTCAAGCATTACCTTTACGCAATTATGGATAAACCCCTCTAAAGGAATTGAATGTGGAGAAAGAGCTTTGGAGGTAGGGCAAAAAATATTTAAAGATACAAACAATAAATATGGGCTTATTTATAGAAGTCTTGCTATCTGCTATAAAGATACAGGCGATATGAATTCTGCATTGATTTATTATCAAAAAGCATTGAAGGTGTTCAGAGAATCTTTGGGCGAAAACCATAATTATACAATTGACGCTTATACCAATTTGGGGATTTTTTGGACAGAAAACAAAAACTATTCAGAAGGCTTACAGTACCTCCGTACAGCTCTAAAAAATATCAAAGATAAATATGGAAATACCCACCCTAATATTCCCAATATTTATATTAACATGGCGTACAATTTTTATCTACAGGAAAAACCACAAAAAGCCTTCAAACATTCTCACTTAGCTTTGAAGGCTTTTCTTCCTAATTATCAAGAAACGAACCCTTTTGTTTTGCCCAATATGACGCAATGCCTTTTGGTTGTCCCCCGTGTATTTTTTATATTTCTGCAGGAAAGAGCCACGATTTTGTTCAGTTATTTCCAGGTCTTAGAAAAAGAACAATCTCCCGAGACCAGTAAAGTCCTAAAAGCAAGCTTCTACAACTGTCAATTCATGGCGGATTATATAGAAGCACTACAGAAAACACTCAAATCGGAAGATTCCCAGTTGTTTTTTGCAAGTCGAACTCCTTCTTTTTACGAACTCGCCATCAAAATCGCTTTGTTTTTGTCCAAGTATTTAGGAAAAGACTCAATTGCAGAACAAGCCTTTGCTTTCCATGAGCGAGCCAAGTCATTGTTGTTGCGTTCTTCTATACAGGAAAACGAAGCCAAGCTACAAGCAGCGATTGACCCTGAGCTACTGAAACAGGAAAAAGACTTTAAAAACCAAATAGAAACCTATCTCAAACGAATACAAAAAGAAGAAGTCAAAGGAGCGAAAAAAGACGAAAAAGCATTGGGAGAATGGAAACAAAAACACTTCGATGCCCTTCAATCTCACCAAACACTCACCGAGCGATTTGAAAAAGATTACCCCCAATATTACCAACTCAAATACGACTTTCAAACGATTTCGGTAAGCGACTTACAAGCGGATTTAGCCGATAATACAGTAGTTGTCAGCTATTTTATCGGTCCCGAATTGGGTTATATTTTTGTCATGACACCTTACGACTACGAAGTCGTTTCCTTTGATGTACCCGAAGGTTTCGACCAACAAATTGAAGCCTATTTGGCGAGTATTCACGCCCAAAATTTCAAGGAGTTTAGCCGCCAATCGTATGCTTTGTATTGTCTATTGATACAACCGATTGAAGATTTGATTTTTGACCCTTTTGAATCCGAATTGCAGCATTTGGTCATTCTTCCAAGTGGTGCTTTGCACTACCTTCCTTTTGAAACCTTGATTCGTACTGCTCCCAAATCCAATTCTTCTGCTTTTCATCAATTGGAGTATTTGCTCAAAAAATACAATATCCAATACCACTATTCTGCTACTTTGTACCATCAATATTTGCAGAAAGGCAAAGAAAAAAATCCGCTCCTTCCTTCAATGCCAAATGTAGAAACACCTGATTTTATAGGTTTTGCGCCCATTTATACAAGTGATAAAGCAGCCACTCAAGAGATTTTAAGAGGTCTTGCAACAGATTACAGCCGTTGGGTGACTCGCTCCAATGCCCTAGAAGATGGTACACTTGCACCGCTCCCTTTTTCGGAAAAAGAGGTGCAAAATATCGAAGAATTGTTTACCCAAAAAGGATTGAAGGGACAAAGCTTTCTCTATGAAACTGCCACTAAGAATCACTTCAAAACCCTCGCAACCAAAGCCAAATACCTCCACATTGCAGCCCACGGACTGACCAATGATGAATTCCCCAAATTGTCGGGCATTGTGTTTCACCCAACCGAAAAAGCCACCGAAATCCATGACAGTGTTTTGTCGATGGGCGAAATGTATCAGCTTCAATTGCAGGCAGATTTGGTGGTATTGAGCAGTTGTGAAAGTGGCATTGGTCGATTGCAGAAAGGAGAAGGAATGATGGCGATGAATCGGGGTTTTCTTCATGCAGGAGCAAAAAATGTGATTTACACCCTTTTCAAAGTTTTGGACAAACCGAGCAGTGAATTGTGTGAGGCTTTGTTTGAGGAAATATTGGAGGGGAAATCCTATAGTGAGGCATTGCGTTTGGCGAAATTGCGATTGATTGAACGGGAGGATGTGGATCCTAAGTCTTGGAGCGGGTTTGTGTTGTTGGGGGCTTGATGTGGTTTGCATATTCGTCACCATCAATTTTCATCAATAGCGAGGGATTTAAATCCCTCGCTATTGATGTTATTGATAGATTGAATAGAAGGATGTGAATCCAAAATCTTGAAGTGGCTTTGTTTTGTTGGAGGTTTTGTAATGAAAAAGGTCGCAGATAAATGAATATCTACGACATTCGGAATGCCCTTACTTGGACAAAATTAGTTTCAATCAAAGAAAATTTCCATAAATTCACAATCTAAAGTATTGAAGCCTCACTGCTTACTTCTCTATTTTCGATTGCCCTTATAAAATAAAAACTTACCATAACCTGATGTTTCATATACCATGCCTGTTAATACTTGTTTCACGACATTAAGAGCATATCCATGAATCCAACCATTACTACTTGTTATTTTGGTTTCGTATATAGTATCAAGAGGAGTTCCATTAACCAATACAGCAGCACATTTGTAATAAATGTTTTGCCCTTCTTTTTTGTAGCCAATGATTACATGACCATCTGGAACTTTGTAGTCGTATTTAAAGTCATCTTCACTAACCTGAATCCATCCTTTTTTGGGTTGAACCTCAATAGAGGCAGATTCTTGCACAGCAGGGTCTATCATTAAAGGAGCGGACTCGTACTCGAATACAGGTTCAGGATAGTTACGTTTTCGAAAAGCAGTCAGTATTCTATTGCTATTGGGAAGACACTCGAACTGCTTATCGGGATTGTGAGTGTGAATAATTGCCTTGTTCATGTCAGGGAATACATAAAATGAATTTTTCATAAGATGAATTAATTGAGTGTAGCTTTTTTTAGTTGAAAACTACGATTATATGTCAATATTGACTTTTAGTATTTGTTGTGATTGTAAGAATAAATTTTTAACTTGGTTTTTGTTATGGTGCAAATTAACGGCAAATAGAGACCGTTTGAAAATAGAATGCGTGAATGGACACTTATTCTTAGTGAAGTCCGCCAAACTTTGAGCGAAGCTATTTTAGAGTATGTGAAAATGAGAGAAAAAGCTTGTTCTGTTGTTTTTGCTGACCAGAATTCTATTCTCATTGATAAAAATGGAATTTCCTTCAATAGCATCTACATGGCTTCTATTTACAATGAAAGAACGATTTACTCGAACAAAAGTAGAAGTGGGTAATTTTGCTCCTACTTTCCCCAAAGTGGTGGCAATAATGTATTTTTCTTGAGACGTAACAATTATTGAGTAATTGCTTTGAGCTTCAATCCAAAAAATATCAGCATACTTCACTCGGTAATGTCTTTCCCGTTTGCGAACAAAAATACTCTCATTGGAGAAAAATGAATCTTGTTGGCTTGTGATGTTTTGATGGTCATCAAAATTGGTCATTTGCTTATTAGAAAAATCCTTGGGAATGAAATAATTACCTTCTACAAATAGTGCTTTTTTCATAAAAAAAGAGTTTAGTAACATTAAAGAAATGATATGCGATTCAATTCAATGACCTTATTTGCTCAAAATAGTAGGGAAAGAAGCAGCTTGGGAATAGGCAATCAATTCTTGATTGCCTACAGTACATAGTTCCGTAACATTTGAAAAAGTGAACAAGAGAGGAAAAAAAAATTGCTATTGATTGATAGAACGGGAAGATGTGGATACAAAACTTTGGAGTGGATTTGTCTTGTTGGGGGCTTGAAAAAGTATTTTTCATTTTTTTTCAAAAAAAAGAACCGAGGTGTTCACAAAATCAAATGGCAAGGAACTATGGGGTGTAGAACGATAAAACATTTATCAAACACTTTAAACATATTTCTTTAACATTTTTAATTCACCTGATTTTATGAAAAATCTCAAAGTTTCTTTACTCTTCATTTTAGCAATGGGTTTCTTCACTACTTCGTGCGAAAAAATAGAAGACCTTTCTGCCTCCAATACCGAATTATTGACTACTGATGAAGGTTGGACAATCAGTTCTGCTTCTAACAACACCGAAGAACTTGGATTCATTGGATTGATTCTTTTGACGCTTCCCGAAGCAGATCGTACTACTGAAAACAAAGCAATTATTCAAGAATTACTCAACACAAAGTTGTTGGTAGAGGACTGTAAAAAAGATGATGTATTGATTTTCAATTCAAACAAAACCACTACCTATTTGTCTGGCACTGTCAAATGTACTGAAGATGAACCCGATGAAGAAAACGTCGACACTTGGAGCTTCAATTTGGACGAAACACAACTGACTTTTGAGGATGTCACCTTTCGTGTCTTAAAACTCAATTCCAACAAAATGGAATTGGAACATACGATTACTTCAAAGGAAAATTTGATTTTGGTTACGACTCTCTTATTATCAAGCTCCCCAGAACTCTCTCACTTAAATTTTGGCAACATCGAAGAAGTAGAAGGTTACCAAGAATTTCTTAATGCCTACTATATCACCACCTTTACATTTAAGGCAAACTAAGTAAGGAATTAAAATTAAAAACTCATTTGACAAACATGGAGTTATAAAATTTTAACTGTTAAAATAAATTTGCCATACCACTTAAAAATCATTCATTAACACATTTTATTTATTCACTTTCAAATTCATTCATTTTATGAAAAATCTCAAAGTTTGTTTATGCTTTGTTTTGGCTATAAGTTTGTTCACAAGTTCCTGCACCAAAGAAGAGGAACTTTCCAAAACCGAATTATTGACCATTGAAGAAGGCTGGTTGTTTGACAGTTCTTCAAATAATGCTCAAGAAGTGATAGATGAGTTGGTCAGTTTGTTCGTATTATCCTTGCCTGAAGCAGAACGTACTCCTGAAAACGAAGCAACTATTCGAGAAGAGCTTGGCATTAGCGTCAGCGAAAACGGAGTAATAGAAGATTGTGATGAAGATAATTCAATGATTTTCAACAGAGACAATACCTTAACCGAAATATACGGGGCTATTAGATGTGACGCAGATGAACCCAATCAGGCGGCAGCAGGGACTTGGTCTTTCAGTACAGACGAGACAGAATTGATTCTTACTAATACAGACGGTGAGGCTTCAGAATACAGTCTTCAAACCCTAAACGCCAACAAATTAGAATTGGTCATAAACGACCCCATTACAACTTTCCTAGAGCTTTTTGACCTAACTACTATTGAGAATGTTGAAGGGTATGACGATTTTATCAATTCGAGTTTTACTGTAGCACTTACCTTCAAATCAAATTAAATCACGCACACTTTCATACAGCACCTTAGAAAAAGCTATTGTAACAGGTTCAATATTTCACATGAAAGATTTGAATCTGTTCGCAATGGCTTTCATTATGCTTATCACACAACAATCAAATTAAACGTCAGATTCTTTGACCACTTTCTTCAATTGCCTTTCAAAAGCCCTTACACACCTTTTCTTTTGAGTCCTCACCACGCTACTACTACTGTAACTCATGCTTTTTTGGATGGCTTCAATCGAATAACGGCGGTAATAAAACAAGTACAAAATGGTTCGACAGGGGTTTTCCATTCGCTTCAAAAGCTGTGCAACCAGTTTTTTTCTATCCTGCAATTGCAGTTGTTGCTCAATCCCTATGTTTTCTCCTTCTCTCTTTTGGAAGCTAATTTCTTGAGCAGCATTGCTTCTTTTTTGTTTTTCCAGTCGCTTCAAAAAAATATTCA
>JBGCDY010000607.1:0-4084 GCA_045105835.1 Chitinophagales bacterium | reverse complement strand
CCTGCCAAAAAAATGGTCCATTTTCGACGGTGATGCTTCGAGATGCTGTAAGGGGGTTTGATGACTTTCATGTTTTTGATTGAAGTTTGTTTTTTGAGGTTTGTAAAAATAAAGCAATACCATCAAAAATGTAGATTCCTCTCGTTTTTTAACTTTACACTTTCTCTCCTTTTACAAAACCAATAGATCTATTTTCTTTTTTGACAAAAAAATCATTTATCTTCGTAGTATGAAATTGAAGTCCGCTGCAAAAGAAGAAGAAATTTATCGAGTCGTATTGGAGATTACGGCAGAAGCAGGGCTATCGGGGCTAAAAATGGCTAACATTGCCAAGCAAGCAGGATTGGCACATGGCACGGTTTATATCTATTTCAAAAACAAGAAAGACCTCATCAACCAACTTTACAAAAAAGCCAAAAAATCTGCTTCCCAAAGCATTCTATCCAAAGAATTAGCCAATGATAACTTCATGGGTGATTTGCGCTTACTCTGGAAGCGATATATCTCCTATCTTCTTCACCATCAAAAGGAAATTTACTTTATGCAACAATGCCTAAACAGTCCTTTTCTTGAAGATGATAGCCTGAAACTATCTGATATTTTTTTGCAGGAGGTGATACTCTTTTTTGAAAAAGGACAAAAAGAACGGTATGTAAAAAGCATGGAGATTCAACTTATTTTAGCAGCCTTCAAAGGCATAGCAAGAGAAATCGTGGATAAACTCAAGGACAATACATTAAGTTTAAGTGATCAATTATTGGAGGATAGTTTTGAGCTATGTTGGAACGCCATTAGAAGGTAAAGCTATTTTTTTACTTCAAAAATGATTATTTTATCATTTTTGAATCATTATCAATTTTCGTTTAACATTCAATATCACAACATGAGTAAAGTAGTATTAATCACAGGAACTTCTACGGGATTGGGTTTAGCGACCGCCATCCTTTTTGCACAAAAAGGTCACAAGGTGTATGCGACAATGCGAAACCTTGCAAAGAAAAATCTATTATTGGATTCGGCGAAAGAAAAAGGGGGAGAACTGAATACCTTACAGTTAGATGTAACTGACACCAACAGTATCCAAAATTGTGTCGATAAAATCATGGAGCAAGAAGGCAAAATTGACTACCTCATCAACAATGCAGGTGCAGGTTTTATCCGAACAACCGAACAGGCAACAATGGAAGAAGTGCAATGGGTAACGGATGTTAATTATTTGGGAGTTGTGCGCTGTACCAAAGCGGTTTTGCCACACATGAGGGCTGCAAAAAGTGGACACATCATCAATATCACCTCTGTTGGAGGATTGGTAGGACAACCTTTCAATGAATTTTACTGTGCTGCAAAATTTGCCGTTGAAGGCTATACAGAATCTTTGGCTTCTTATGTGACTGAAAATTTTGGAATCAAGTTTTCGCTTGTTGAACCAGGAGGGATTTCAAGTGAATTTGCCAATTCAGTATTGGCACAAGCTATGGGTACAGGAGGATTGTTGGAAGACGATTACTTGCCCATTCTAGAACAATATATTGGGTCAGCACAGAAAAGAGCTGCTGATGGAAACTCTCAGGTTTACCAAACTTCGGAGCAAGTTGCGGAGGTTATTTTGGAGGTAGCACAAAATGAAAATCCCCCCATTAGAATACGAACTTCTGAATGGTCAAATCAATTTTGTGCATTGAAGACTGAGAGTGATCCTGATGGAACAAAATTGGTCAATCAGGTCATTCAACAGACGCTAAATTAACTTCAAGTTATTTTAATTTGACAATGCCTTAGTGAGAAAAATCTACTCACTTACAGTGCATTATGCGACAGTCAAAAAATAACTCTCCGTTTTTGTTCTTTAATAGCACCTAAAAAATAAGGTTCCCATTCTAAGTTAAAGACTTTTGAAGTTTAGGAATGCGGAAAAATAAATTTACAATCTTTATTCCCCCTTTGAAGGGAATTGGGAGATGTTCAACCCGAAAAATGTAAATTTATTTTTGTAGCATTCCTTATCCTTTGAAGGAGATTGATTTTTATTATAACCGAGAATCTTTAAAATCAAAAGTCTAAATCGGAGTTTATTTTTTCGTTTTATATAGATACCTAATCTTCTAAACTATTTTCACATCCATTGCAATAGGACCTTTGGTTCCATGACCAATTTCAAATGTTACTTTGTCGTTGTCTCTAATATCTCCTGTCACATTTTCGATGTGTACAAAGATGCTGTCCCCTGTTCCTTTGTCGGTGATAAATCCATAGCCTTTTTCAGCATTGAAGAATTTGACCACACCACTTCTGATCAAATCCATAGGATTGACTGCCTCTCTTTTGGATGCACCAATTACGATGTCTTCTACATTGATCTTCGTTCTTTTGGTAGGATCTGGCGGAGTAGAAGTTAAATTTCCATTTTCATCTACATACATGTATTCAGGCTCTTTAGGGCCTTCCAATTTTCTTTGCTCCATTTTCTCTCTCTTCTCCTGCTTTCTCTTCCTTCTCTTTTTTTCTCTATCTTTCTTGTTATAACTATCTGCCATAAAAACTTATAATTTTGTTTAAAAATATAATTAATTGAAAATTTTAAAAACTACGCTTCTATCAAACTTGAAAGCTGGACTAAAATGTAAATTTCTCTTATAATGGTACTCATTTTAAATGAGTATCTAAAAGATTCACTACTTTTTTTGTTTGTTTTTTCACCAAAACTCTAACAATCTAATTATCGTTTAGTTGTTTGAAGAAGCAATAAGAAGATAAACGCTTGGGAGGCTGATTTTGTTGCATACCATCCTAAGGTCAAGTGTTCTTAATATCGTCTTTTTCGTCTTCGCCACTTTTTTTGGGGAATGTCATTGGATACAATCTCTACTCCTCTATTTCGCAGCATCATTTCAATGAGTTCTTCTTTGTAAGTAAACTGCAAAGCCCATTCTTTCAATGACACGCCTCGAAGGTAGCGATTTTGAATGTCATTCTTTGTTTTCTCCTGCAAATAGTGTCTGCCAATATTTTGTGCTTCAAAGATCTGGTTTCGGTAAATCGAAGTACTTCTATGACTTCCATCAAGACAGAGGGATTAATTTTGATACAATTTCTATTGGGATTGGTTTTAGATTTGTGTTACAACTCATCCCTACATCGTCTTCCCATCTTTTGCATATTCTCTTGCAATTCCATACAAGACATCTTCCTTCAAAATCAAATGCTTACTTCCTCGCCGGAGGACAGTCAAAGCACAATAGCGAGAAACATTAATAATCGCTCCACCTGTCAGTTCATACTTTTCTGCAATTTCGTACAAATCAATGTCTTCCGACAAAGGACTTTCTGCTGCAAAAGCGGTTTGCCACAAACGGTAACGTTGTTGGGGTTTGGGCATACGGAAGTGAATCATGGACTGAAAACGACGGGAAAAAGCTTCGTCAATATTGCCTTTGAGATTGGTGGCGAGAATGACCACACCAGGAAAACTTTCTACTCTTTGAAGAAGGTAGGCAACTTCTTGATTGGCGTGTCGGTCTTTGGAATCGGAAGTCGCAGTTCTTCGACCAAAAAGCGCATCAGCTTCGTCAAAGAACAAAATCCAATTTTTGTTCTGGGCTTGATCAAAAATACTCGCCATGTTCTTTTCGGTCTCGCCAATGTATTTCGAGACGACTTGTGAGAGGTCTATGCGGTAGACATCCAAGCCCAAAGATTTGCCGATGAGGGCTGCTGTCAGGGTTTTGCCTGTGCCTGGAGGACCATAAAACAAGGCTCGATAACCAGGTTTGATGCGTTTGCCCATCTTCCATTTTTGGAGAATCGTGTCTTTGTGTTCGAGCCAAGCAGGTATTTCCATGACTTCATCCAACACATAATCCTCCAATACCAAATCTTCCCAATCCATTTGGGTGGTAATGAGGTTTGCAGGGAAATTGCTGCTAAAATCGGGTTTGTAGGCTTTGCCCGAGGTGAAATAGGTTAGGTATTCTTCCGAAATTTGGAGGGCAGCACTCGTTTTGGGTTCGCCTGCTTTGGGTTTTTCCAATTGAAGGATGTTCTGCTTACGCAAAGGGTGATTTTCTCCAAATAATTCCATCACTTC
>JBGCDY010000606.1:0-7452 GCA_045105835.1 Chitinophagales bacterium | reverse complement strand
AAATCGTCTAACTCGTACAATGTCTCATCTCTTCTCATCAATAAATGTAAAAACATTTGAGAAGCAGACACTTTGATATGATAGGCTTTAGAGTTTGTGTTTTGTTCTTTCTCCAAAGATTTCAGATGTGTTCCAAGGTGGCGGGAAATACCCGAACTCGAATATTTTTTTTGACAATAAATACACTTGCCTTCTGATGATAATTTTGACATAATTACAATATTTTTAGAAAACAAATTTACTATTTATTCTTCAAAAAAAGCCCGTTGAATCAAAGTTTCATCTTCAATAAAAGGGTTCACCTTTCCGCCTTGATGCTTCGCAATAAAGTGATTTCTATGTGCTTCAAAATCATCCACAGGGTCTGCAATATGCCACTGGAATAGCGTATTTTTCTGCCCCTCAAAAAAGGAATCACTGACACCACCTTGACCATGATACATCGTATAGAAATAAAACATAGCCCTTGCGATATTGCCTTTCATTTCTTCTCTGGGTTCAAAACGTCCTAAATCAGAATCCAATTCGCTGTAAGCATCCACATTTTTAGTCGGGCGATTGCTTTGCATTTGTTCCACCAAATACCATCGGTCGGTGTCTTCATCTGGAATCTCTCCAAAAGGGTGGTTGCTTCTTGCAGCATTGACTCCCTCTTTTGTGGGAAACAAATGGTGCATATCGCTCTTAGCTTGTCCTTTTGCACCCATACTTTGAGGCCAAGTGTGTTCGCAATTGATCCCTTGTTCATAGGCATTCATACTTGGGTCTTGTCTGGGGTCTAACCAAATGGCATAACCTGTATAGACACAGGTCAGTCTAAATTCATGGTAGTCTGCCGTTTCTTTGTAAAGAACATCCCTTGCCGCTCCATAACCCAATACTTGATTGGTTTTGTATTTTTTTTGCAGTTTTTGGACTAATTTTGTGCCTTTTTCGTGTGGAAAAATACCATCGTGGGACACAACTTTTGTAGCAGCAGGAATATTTACATTTCCTTCTTGTTGGGGGCTGTCACAATTGTAAAGGAAGAGGATGCTGAAAACAAGCAGAATTTTTGAAAACATAATGGTTTTTGATTGATTATTTTGATGTAAGAACGAAGTGGATTTCAGAAAATTGATAAAAACCCGTTAAAACTTCAACTCATTTGAAGGAAAACTGTTTTCTAAATAAAACTTAAAACCACTAAAACCAACAAAAACACGAAAATTACGTAATTTTGCAGCACGTATGAAACATATTAGAAACTTTAGCATTATAGCCCATATTGACCACGGCAAAAGTACTTTGGCGGATAGGTTGATAGAAATCACTTCCGCTGTGGCGCAGCGTGACATGAAAGCCCAACTCCTTGATAGCATGGATTTGGAGCGAGAACGTGGTATTACCATTAAAAGTCATGCCGTTCAGATGGATTATATCCATGAGGGGCAGCCTTATGTGTTCAACTTGATTGACACACCTGGTCACGTCGATTTCTCCTATGAGGTATCCAGAGCAATTGCAGCTTGTGAAGGCGCGCTTTTATTGGTAGATGCAGCACAAGGTATTCAGGCACAGACCATTTCGAATCTATATTTGGCGATTGAACAAGATTTGGAGATTATTCCGATTCTCAACAAAATCGACATGCCAGGAGCCATGATTGACGAGGTTTCTGACCAAATCATTGATTTGATTGGTTGTGATTTGGAGGATATCATCCCTGTGAGTGCCAAAACAGGCGAAAATGTAATGGCTATTTTTGATGCGATTATCAATAAGATTCCCCCTCCGACGGGAGATGTTGAAGCACCTCTTCAAGCATTGATTTTTGATTCAATGTTCAATTCTTACCGAGGAGTGATTGCCTATTTCCGCATATTGAACGGAAAACTGAAAAAAGGTGATTCAGTTAAATTTGTGAATACGGGCAAGGCCTACGATGCCAACGAAATCGGAATTCTGCGCTTGGATTTGGAGCCTAAAAAAGAACTGTCGGCAGGAAATGTAGGCTACATTGTGACAGGAATCAAGGATTCAAAAGAAATCAAAGTAGGGGATACCATCACCCACAAAGGCGATGCAGCTCCTTCAATTCAAGGTTTTGAGGATGTGAAGCCGATGGTATTTGCGGGTATTTACCCGATGGATACGGAAGACTATGAAGATTTGAGGGATTCGCTCGAAAAATTGCAGCTCAACGATGCTTCTTTGGTCTATGAGCCAGAGACTTCTTTGGCTTTGGGTTTTGGTTTTAGATGTGGATTTTTGGGTATGTTGCACCTCGAAATCGTACAGGAACGCTTGGAGCGAGAGTTTGACATGACCGTGATTACGACTGTTCCAAACGTAAGCTATTTTTATATCAACAAGAAAGGGGAGCGAGCTCCAATCAACAATCCTTCCGATATGCCCGATCCAACGATAATAGAGCATATCGAAGAGCCGTTTATCACCGCACAGGTCATTACCAAACCCGAATACATTGGACGAATCATGACTTTGTGTATCGAAAAACGGGGAGAATTGAAGAACCAAATATACTTGAGTCCATCAAGAGTAGAGTTGAGTTTTGACCTTCCGCTTGCCGAAATCGTTTTTGATTTTTACGACCGGTTGAAATCTATTTCTCGTGGTTATGCCTCTTTTGATTACCAAATGGACGATTACCGTCCTGCCGATTTGGTCAAAATGGACATCTTATTGAATGGTGATAGAGTGGATGCTTTTTCAGCTTTGATTCACCGCACGAAGGCTTATGAATTGGGTCGCAAATTGTGTGTCAAATTGAAAGAATTGTTGAACCGTCATCAGTTTATGATTGCGATTCAGGCTGCAATTGGAGCAAAAGTCATTGCCCGTGAAACCATTAGTGCCTTGCGTAAAGATGTGACTGCCAAATGTTATGGTGGTGATATCACCCGTAAACGAAAGCTTTTGGAGAAACAAAAGAAGGGTAAGAAGAAGATGCGTCAGGTAGGAAACATTGATGTCCCTCAAAAGGCATTTATGGCGGTCTTGAAGTTGAATGATGATTAATTGATTGAAATAAGTAGAGACGTTGCACTGCAACGTCTCCACAAACTGCAACATTTCTACGGAACATAAACACAACAAAAGAACATGCAAATCCTTAGTGGTAAAGAATTGTCAAAAATCATCCAAGCACAGGTGAAAGAAGAAGTGGCTGAATGGGTGGCAGGTGGCGGCAAACAGCCTCACTTGGCAGTCATATTGGTTGGGAATGACGGGGGAAGTGAAACCTATGTGGGACACAAGGTTCGGATGTGCGAACGCTTGGGAATCCAGTCTTCTTTGATTCGACATTCGGATGGTCTTTCGGAAAGTGCATTGTTGAGTGAAGTAGATAAGCTCAATAACGATGATGATATTGATGGTTTTATTGTGCAACTGCCTCTACCGAAGCACATTGATGTCAATAAAGTGATTGCAGCGATAGACTACCGCAAAGATGTGGATGGTTTTCACCCCATCAATATCGGTCGCATGACCCAAAACACGCCTTGCTTTTTGCCTGCGACTCCTTATGGCATCATGCAAATTTTGGAGCACTATAAAATTGATACACAAGGCAAAGAATGTGTCGTTTTGGGGCGAAGCAATATTGTGGGACGACCTGTCAGTATTTTGATGTCCAACAATGGCTATCCTGGCAATGCGACGGTAACGGTTTGTCATAGCCGCACCAAAAATTTGAAGGAGCATACTCGAAAGGCAGATATTTTGATTGTGGCTTTGGGGATTCCTGAATTTGTGACAGCGGATATGGTCAAAGAAGGTGTGGTTATCATTGATGTGGGGACGACTCGTGTGGCGGATGATACCCGAAAACGTGGCTACCGATTGTCAGGCGATGTGAAATACAGCGAAGTCGCTCCTAAAAGTAGTGCAATCACACCCGTTCCTGGTGGAGTAGGTCCGATGACGGTTATTTCTTTGATTAAGAATACGGTGAGAGCGGTGAAAGGGGAGGTTTATCCAAAATAGAGCGAGAATAAAACTTTTTTGAACTTCAAATGCCAATTATGACGAAGCCACTTTTATACAAAGTGGCTTCGTCATATACCATCCTCAAAAATCTGAAATCTACTTTTGAGTGTTGTCAAATGGTTTTTTGGGTAGTTGATTGATTTCATTGGAGTACTTATTAAACTGTTACCACCAACTAAGAAAAAAAATAAAACAACAGCACATGTCAAAATACAAATTACCTTACTTCGGAGAAATTGAGAATGATTCGCTTAAAGAATACTATTGCGTTGATACAAAAGTAGATGACAAAGAAATTCAAATTGATATTAACTTTACTTCAGAATTCACAGACAACAAAAATTTAGAAACAATAAAGGAGTTCCTCTCGAAAATTGGAGAAATGGACAAAAGAAATATTCAGGAATATCGTAAAGATTTTCAACAAGGTGGGGAAACAGATGATTACATTCAATTTTATATTGATGCACTTTCCGAAGACGAATTGAAAGAATTAATTAATACTAATGAAGAGGACGAAAATCAAAAAAGACAATTACTCGAAAAATTAGAATTAAAAAGAGTTGGGTTATATCCTGATGAAACAGGTTATTTTGGAGTATTTGATTATTCTATAAAATTAGGGGATGAATTTTGTAATCAATTACTCGTAATCAATACAAATGAAAAAGGAGAACTTGATGATATAACTTGGGAAAGCTAATAAAGGAAATGGTTGACTGAAGTAAGTTCTATAAACTTCTTTCTCTCCATAGGGGAATGGTCTTTCCTGCTTGTCTTATAGCCGAAAACCAAACCTAATCAATCATTATGCTTCAATCAAAAACAAGTTTACTCGCAGCCTTTTTATTTTTTATCCTCTTCAGTGCTTGCACCAAAGAAGAAATCATCAACAACAACGCAGATGACTTTGCCCTCTATTTGCAGGATGAAATGGAAATGCAAAATATGCCCGCCTTGTCTGTGTTAATTTTTAAGGAAAATGAGGTTCTTTATGAGAATCAAATGGGGAAATCAAACATAGCACAAAACAATGCGCTTCAAAGCAATGACTTATTCCTTTTGGCTTCCGTTTCAAAAGTGATTACAGCTACGGCATTACTTCAATTGCAGGAGCAAGGACATTTTTCATTAGACGATTCCATCAACGACCATCTTCCTTTCAATGTAAGCGTTCCTGGTTATGAAAATACCCATATTACTTTCAGAATGCTCTTGACACACACTTCTGGAATTGCAGAATCAGACCTTGTTTATGACCAATATTATTATGGAGAAGACAGCCCTGTTTCTTTAGCAGATTTTTTGGAAAACTACTTGGCTACCAATGGAAACTTGTACGATGAAAAGGAGAATTTTTACGATTTTGAACCAGGCAAAGGGCATGAATACTCCAATATTGGTAATGCGCTCATTGGTCTATTGGTAGAACAAATTTCGGGAATGGACTTCAATGACTACTGCAAACAAAACATCTTTGAGCCTTTGGGAATGACCAACACTTTTTGGAGATTGGACGAAATCAATCAAACCATTGTACAGCCTTACGATTATGTGAAAGGAGAATACCAAGAAATTCAGCACTATACCTTTACGGATTATCCCAATGGAGGACTTCGTTCTACTGCAAAAGATTTGTTCCGTTTTTTGAGCGCATTCACACAAAATGGAACATTCAACAATCACCAAATTCTACAATCAGCAACCATCCAAGAAATGATTCGCCCTCAAATACCTACCTTGAGCAATGACATGGGCTTGCACCTATTTCTAATAAATTCAGAAAACAATCTATGGGGACACGATGGGGGAGAGCAAGGAGTTGCTACCATTGTGGCATTTAATCCCACCTCAAAAATTGGTGCCATTATTTTGACCAATCAAGGAGAGGCAGATTTGGAGGATATGCTTATTGAAGCCTATGAATTTGGGGTGAAATTGTGATTTTAGAAGACCTTCAATAGTCTACACAAAATTATAGTGGGCTATTGAAGGTTTTGTTCAAATTGAATTGAGAAAGCATTCAGGGTTACTATTTCTTCTACTTCAACTCCCCAAACCCAAAACCGCCGCTACCACAAAACTCAAAACCCACACAATCATTCGCCAATTCTCCAAACCCACTACCTTCAATCTGCGAAAATGCGCCCGACAAGCCACCAAAAAACTTATGGCAACCGCAAAAGCACCTACCAAATTCGCTATGTACACAGATGGAATGAAAGCTGCAATTCCCATCAAGGCGACATAAACCCCCAAACTCATCAAACTTATCGTCACCAATTGACCAAAGTATTCGATTTTAGTTCGATTATTGGGTATCGTCACCAAAGCAATCAACCCGTATATTCCCCAACCTGCCACACCTACACACAAAAAGATCATGTTGATAAATCCAATTGTATAAAGAGCTTCTGAGTACAGAATCATCCAAGCAAAAGAATAAGCTCCCAAAACACCCATCAAAATTCCCAATACAATGTAAATCAATCGGTAAACTACATGGAAATCAGGTGTACAATCAAAACCATTTGTAGGCGTTTTGGCTGCACCTACAATTACCCGCCTGTTGTAAGAAACAATGTTGTAGAAGGTTTTGAAGAAAGCCCTAATGGGGCGAAATTGCAAAGCCCAAGCAATAAAAGGCATTTTTTCGCTCAAAATAAACGCCAAACTATCCAAGCCATACAAGGTTTCTCCACCCTTCAAATCCACCAAAGGAATTTCGTGCTTGCTTCGGTGCATGTCCATATTCGCTGCAATCTCGGTTTTCTCATTCAATTCATTGAAGGAAATTCGGTTGTCTTTTTTCAACATGCCTGTTTTGACAAAAGCACCTGTGTACCAAACGCACAAAGGGCAGGTATCGTCGTAAATGATGGCTTTATTTGCAGTGACTTCCATAGTGTTTAAGGTTTTTGAATAGAAAAATAGGGTTTCAACTATTGGAATTGGAATGCTTCAAAATTAAGTTCGACATTCTAAATTTCAGGCTACTTCATACACTGTAAATTAAGTTTTTTTTAAATTTATCTATGCCCCCAATCAAACATTTACATCCCCCTAAGTCCCCCTTCAAAGGGGGAGTTTCCTCATTATTAGTGAATTCCCCCTTTGAAGGGGGTAAGGGGGATGTAACACCAGTTTTGAAAAATAAATAAATAAACTTTCTTTACACGGTACTTCATCTGATTGAGAAATAGTTTGTTTTGATTGAGCATTTCACAAATCGGTTGTCAGGATTTGCCTCTTTCACAAGCTGCCCTGAAAGGGCATGAGCAATAGCGTAGGGCAAAGTTTACGAAGCCCCACGCTATTGCTTAAAGCCCGTTGGGCTTACTATTGCAACCTACTTGTGACACACTCATTCTAATTCTTATTTTCATTCCTCCCTCGGAGCGTTTGCCATTGCAATTTAAACTAATTTCCTGAATTTTCAAAATTTATTGAAAATTCAGG
>JBGCDY010000605.1:0-7725 GCA_045105835.1 Chitinophagales bacterium | reverse complement strand
CACAATCGCATATTGAAATCGTCCATTTTATACCTACTCAAAATGGATGATTTAGACAAAAAACTTAAAAAGCAGTTATTTCGACTGTATCAACGATTTCATGGGGTTGAAAATATTGTTCTATCGAAGGCTGTGTTCTCTAAAATTCAATTGCATCGAAACAATAGGTACTATGCTCTATTATTGCAGGTTTGTCGTTTGATTTATGACAATAGCTTCGTTAATGAAGAAGACGGGAAGTCTTATTTTAGTGATTTCATAAGAGATGATAGAAAAATGAACCGTCTTTTTGAGTCATTTGTGAAGCGATTTTACCAAACGGAAAAGGTGAGTGAATATCGAGTGAGTAGCCCTAAAATTAAATGGCAACTTATTGCAGATGATTCTTTTGCAGAAGCTCATATTCCTTCAATGCGGACAGATATTGTTTTAGAACATAGAGCTTTAACCCGTAAAATCATTATAGATACGAAGTTTTATAAGGATGCTTTGGCTCATTATTACGATACCAACAAAGCTCGCTCTGCGCATCTTTATCAAATATTTGCTTACTTGTTAAACAGTGAAGATGGTTCTGAACTAAACGATTGTAGCGAAGGAATACTGCTTTATCCAGAAGTAAAAGAACGCATCCGACTGGGATATTTTTATAGAAAACATCGTATTCGAGTATGCACAGTTGATTTAAATCAACCGTGGGAAGGAATTCAAAAGGAGCTATTAGAATTACTTTGAGCCAATTTATTGAAACCTAAACCACCCGAAAAGCCTTCCCGTCAATCGCCCTTTGCGTCGCCAAAATTCCATCCAAATGGTCGTATTCATGTTGAATCAACTCTGACAAATCATCCTTCAATTCCCAGCGATGTTCCACCCAGTTTTCATCTCGAAAAGTCAGCACACCATATCGGTGTCGTTGCACCCGCACATGCAAATTGGGGAAACACATACAATCGTCCCAAAGCTCCATCATTTCGGCACTCAATTCACTCAAAACAGGATTGATAATCGTGTACCGTTTATCGGTATTCATGCAAATAATTCGTTTCATCAAGCCAATTTGTGGGGCTGCAATCGCTCTGCCAGCTCCATACTTTGCCCGAAACTCCAAAACCAAACTGTGGAGTAAATCAATGTCTTCCTTCATGGAATCTACCTCATTTTGCTGCACTTCAATGGATGTTTGGTAGAGTAGGGGATTGCCGAGTTTGATGATTTTGTGTAGGCTGCTCATATTGGATTGTTTTTAGAATCGGTTCACTGCAAACGTAAAAAACGCCTTGCTGCTACAATCAGTAAAAATAAACCCAATCCAATCACCATCCAAGTAAACCAGCTTCGACTTTCATCAAAGTCAATCGAATCCGTATCTCCAATGACCACAAAACCTGCCCAAAGATAAGGGTGCGCCCCCCGATTGTCTTGCTCCTCCAAATACTGCAATTTTGCTTGGCGCAATGCTTCGTCCTTAGTTGCGCCAGCCTTCAATTCTTTGTAAAAATACTCCATCAAAATGCCCGTTTGTTCGTCAGGAACACTCCAAAGGCTCATCACCATACTTGGGCAACCTGCAAAAGCAAAAGCCCTCGATAAACTCATAATTCCCTCACCCCGTTTTAGTTCGCCTACGCCCGTATTGCAGGCACTCAAGACGGCAAGCCCTGCATTGAATTGCATATTGTAGAGTTCGGCAGCCGTCAGTCGGTTGTCTTTTTGTTCGTCCGTTTTGGTGAAAATGAGGTGGGAGTAGAGCGGATTTTTATCGTCAATGACACCGTGCATCGCCAAATGCAAGACTCCGTGATTGGCAGCCGTTTTCTGAAAATTCTCTTTGGTCGCTGCCTCTGCCAGCCATGTTTGACCATTCAGCAAATCTGCCAAATTGCCTACAATTTCTCGTGCATACACCAAATCTGATAGCCCACCCCTGACATTCATCGCCAATAAATAACTCCTCTCTTGCTCATTCAATAAAGAGTCGTTTTGAAAGTTACCCGCAATGGATGGGGAATAGATTGGAGCAAAACCCGCAAAGGTATAGGCGTTCTTTGAGTTGTTTTTTGTTTGTTCCTTTTCGAGCCACAAAGCACTTGCATAGGCATAACTGATGGTATAATCTTTGAGTAAATAAGGGTAATCCTGAAACCGAAGAGAATCTTCTGGCGCATGAGAGAGCAAGACTTCAAAAGGAACATACCCCAAAATTCCATCGGGAACAAAGGTGATTTGTTTTTGCGTTTTTAGCTGCTTCAATGGCTCTGCCAATAGGTATTCATACAACTGAACGCTTGTTTGTACATACTTATCCGTTGCCTCCTGAGTAGAATTTACTACAAAATTCCAGTTGTTCAATGTATGAAGCAGGGTTTCGATTTGCGCTTCAAAACCTGCTGTTTTGTTTTGTTGGTAAATGATGATGGTGTCCTGTGTCAATAAGCAAGTGTACACTTCTTTTTTGCCTACAAAATACTCCAGAATTACTTGTTCAGGCTTCAATGCTTTTTGTACCTCTTGGAATGTAGGCGGCTTTTCAACGTATTTTATTTTGGTGTAATCGGGATATTGAGAGAGTTCTTGAATTAACTGTTCTTTTTGCCGATTCACTTCTAATGACTGCAATTGATTGTTTGCCATTGCAGTGCTGTCAATCGGAAGTCGTTTTTTCAAATCGTATTGCTCTTTTTCGATTTGCGCCAAAGTTATTTTTACTTCCTCTAATTCTTCAAGCAAATCTTGTGGAATTTGATTGAGGTGAAACAAAGCACTTTCGTGAACGGCTTCCTTCAATACGCTGGCTTTGCTGGCTTCAATGAGTTGAAAGGTTTTTTGGAGATAGTGTTTGTCTTGGGTGAGTTGGTAGATTTTGAAACTCACTTTAATAGCAGATTCATAGGTGTCGTAAACGTAGTTCAAAATGTAGTGTTTGGACTCATCACTGGTGTATTGTTGCCGTCGAAATTCAATGTTTTGGAGTACCAATTCATAACTGGTCAAAGCCAATTGAAGGTAATGCTGCGGGTTTTCTATTTGGGATTTTTGTTGGAAAACACCTGCCTTGTTGCGAATGGCTTCAATCGTCCAAATAGAACTGTAGGCTGCCGAAATATTGGGATTTTCTTCGGAATTGGAAGAGGTGAAATCTGGCTCCAAAGCCTGCAAAGCGGCTTGATAGTTTGCCAAGGCTTTGTCTAGTGTTTCTTCTGTTTGGTAAAAATCTCCAAGATATACAAGGGTTTTTGCGTAGTCGGGATGGGTATTTCCATAGTTTTCTTTGGAGCTATTCACCGCTTTTTGGTAATAAAAAAGAGCCTGTTCTCTATTCTTATTGCAGCTATGCGCCAAAGCCAATCGAAGATACGTATCTGAGTCTATTTGTTTTTCTTGCAGAGATAGCTCCAATGATTTCTCCGCAAACTCCAAAGCCCTTTTGCAATCTTTTTCATCCAAATAAACCATTGATAGCAAATAACTGATTTGGCTATCCCATCCGTTGCGGTAGTTTTTGCCTGTTTGGTAAGCTTCAATGGCATTTTGATATTGAAGCAGTCCTCGATAAGCTCGTCCGAGTAGCACATACAATTTACTGATTCGATTGCTGTCTATTTCGGGCTGGCGAAAGTGAATTTGTAAAGCACGTTTAGAGTACTGGATAGATTTGTAAAAATCCACACTTTCGGTATTGTAGGCATTTGCCAAGTTGTAATAGACCCTTTCGAGATGCGGCGCATTGTCGAATTGTTCAAGAATATCAATGGCTTTGGTACCAGATTGAATGGATTTTTGGTAGCGTCCTTGGTGGTGATAGACGGCACTTTGGAGGTGATGGAGTAGACCTATTGTTTGGTGACAATCACTTTTTTTGTCAAGGCCTTGCAGCTCTTGCAGGGCTTCTTGAAAAAGTACAATGGCATCTGAATGGTTGTGAAACCTGAATGCATTGGCGGTAACGAGACGGTAACAGTTGTAAAATTCTGTCCAATCCTGCAATTGTAGAAAAGAATCGGCAGCTTCAACTGCACAAACATTGGCGGCTTCGACTGCTGATTCTTTGGTGAGTTGATGAGCGATTTGCAGGCATTCTTTTGCATAGATGCTCTCTTGATTGTTGTCTTCTTGCTTATTTTGGGATTGGGCGAGATTACTCAATCCCAAAATCAATAAGATTCCTGTTATTAGATGCCTGATTGTATTCATAGAGGCTAATTTACCATTTCACAAGTTTATAAGATTCATTTTTGCCTCCAACTTGAATATTTACAAGGTAGATTCCACTTTCTAAATCAGATACGTCTACCCTCATTTGATGTGTGCCTTTGGTAAGAGAAGTATGGAGTAGGTTCTTGCGTTGTTTGCCTGCAATGTCTAAAATGTTTATTTCTACTGCTTGGATTTCGCTTGGTAGATTGTAGTTGATGGTGAGAAAATCACTGCATGGATTGGGGCTTAGGCTTACGGAGTTTAGAGTGTTTTCATTGCCTAAATTTCGTTTGTTGCCTTGATCCTCTTCCTCACTTGAAATAGTACAGGAAGTGCAAAAAGAGGTTATTTCACCCATGATAGCGTGTACCGTATTTGTATATATGACTGGCATATTGGTGCCATCTTTTGCGATGAAAACAATGCCTGCGTCAGTAGGTAAATTTTCTTGTAGAGCAGCACATTTTGTACTGATTTCAAAACTGACATAACCTGTGGTTTCTTGAAATGAGATTTTTTTGTCGGTTTGGTTGAGACCAGGAAGATTAATTCCTTTAAAATAGACAATGATTTTCCCTGTTGTATTGTCGTAAGTGAAACTACTTATAACCTCTGGATGACTGCTTTCTGCCAAAGCTAGGGTATTCATTTGGTAAAACTCTTCTTCAATATCGATTTCTACCTCAATATCCATCGCAGAAGCAGCACCTTCGTTCTGAAAACCAATAGTGTAGGACATGCCTTCAGAATATTGAGAACAGTATTCATATTCGCCGTATTCTGATCCATAGTGAGCATTAATTCGGGCAAAGTTGGGGTCGTGTGGATAGTTTTTTGTTTCTAATGTAAGGGGTTTGGAAGTGGTGATTTCATTGCTGTTGATGGAAGCTGTTAGTTGTGCCATGTGTTGAGCATTGTTTGCTACATCAAAAGCTACATATATGTATTTTTGTTCTCCAGGAGAGAGATCATTGAATGTCCAATTTAATGTGTTTAGGTTTCCGTTTGTGATAGTGGCAGCGGTATTTGCCCAATTGTAAGGGATGATGGTATTGGCAGTATTGAAGTTATACCCAACATTATTTTGATAAGAAAGACTCAGTGTTCCATTGTCGATTGTTTGGGAAGATGTGTTGGTAACAGTAAGAATGGTGTATACCCAATGATCTTTAGAGGCAGACCAACTACTACTCAGTTTTAATGAATGTGTGTTTCCATTGAGGTTTTGACCATTGGAAGGAGAACTGACACTAAAGGGAGGAATGGGGTGGCTGACAATTCCGAAGTCCGTATCGTTCTTTTTGAGAATATAAGCAGTCCCAAATTGATAAGCTCCTGATTCAAAATGACCATTTACTTGATGTCCATATTTCCAATCTCCATTGGGCATGATCCAAAAAATGAGGTCTTTGGAGTCATACTCTGGATAATTGACTGTAAAACTGTATTCATTACCCTGAACTTGTTGAACTTGAACTCCAACATTATTTTGGGCATTGACGATTGCTGTGCTGAATGTTAATAATGAGAGCAATAAACAGGATTGCAATAAAAATGTGATGTAGTTTGGTAAATGTGGTTTTAACATAACTTTGAAATTTTAAACTATTTGTTAATTTTACAGTAGTTTTACGAAATTACAAAGCTTTTATAGTTTTTGTATTAAGCCTTCTATTGTGGCGATAGAAGGCTATTTTTATGTTGGATGTAGGTTAATTATCTAATACTTCAATTGCTTCATGTTGACAGGGAGCTAAGTATTTTACTACAACTGCTACCCAATAATCGTTAGGACAGCAGGCTAATCCATCCCAATATAGGTCATAAGCAATTGGTTCCATCTTGATATTCGTACTTGGACAAAAAGGGGCTTGTGATTTTGCCAAATCTATTGCAGCATTAGCTAAGTCATTTTGTTCTGCGACTGTAAAAACCCCTCCTGTAACCCAAGGCATACTTGACCACGGACCATAAATTAAATAGTTGACATCAAAATCTATTGTTGTTTGTCCACAGACTCTATCACAACTCTCAATTCCATACAATGGGCATGCCATTACTTGATCAATCTTTCCTTTACTAGCATTTGTAAAAGGCGGATAGTGCTCACCAAAATAATTGGTTAAACCAAAATTGTTTGTCAGAATATTTTCAAATTCAGGACAGTCGAAGGCAATTTTATTACTCGAAGTAGTTTGAATAATTGCGGATTCATTGTTCTGTTCTGATAGGCTTTCTTTGGTACAAGACGAGAATGTGAAGACCAAGAGAAATAGATAGATTAGATTTGTAAACTTTTGCATGGTTTTGCTTTTTATGAAAAAAAATAGAATCAATCGTTTTCACAATTGACTTCAATAGGTAAAGGAGTGAAGTATAGAAAAAGTAAACAGGTGTAGGGGAAATTTTAAAAAAAAGCCCATTTTAAGTTAATAAAATGAGCTTTCTAATTTTGGTGTATTATACAAAGGTCAGATAATCAAAATTTTATCTGATAATTGCTATTTTATCAAAAATACTTTCTTGACCTTCAATATTAACCTTCACTACATAAATAGCAGGAGGTAAATTGCTCACGTCTATTGAAGTGTCTGTTGTATGAATTTCCTGAAACAATACTTCCTTACCACTAAAATCAAATATTTGTATGTTTCGGTTTGAAGCACTTTCAGCGCAATGAATATTCAAGGTATGTTTTGCAGGGTTTGGGTAAATTGAGATGTCCAAACTGGATTCTTGGTCAAGGCTTCTCTTGCCTTCTTCAAAACCTATACACGTCAGGCAAGCTTGATTTCCTGAAGGGTACGTAAAGAATGTTGGAAGTACGACAGCATAAACTGAACCATCGGGACAGTTTGCCGTGATGGTAATACTGTATTCTTGACAAGTGTAGAAACATCCTTCGTCTGCTAAAGAGAGGAAGGTCTCACCATTGGTGAGCGAGAAGGTACAGTTGTTTGGCGGTGTACATCCTTCGTAGTTGTGGTTTACACTGACAATGTATTCAGTTGAGCCGTTAGGATCCCATGTAATGAGGATGTCATTGTTGACACTGTAATCTACATTGATGCCTTCTTCATAGAAAGGGGTACAGCATTCCTCTGATCTACAGCAACTTGCCATGTATTCAGAGACTGTACTGCTACAAATAATATCATCTTGTTGATAAATGAGTAGAGTAGCTCCATAAATGCTTTCATCAGGAACATAAATTGGATTTTGGTTAGAAGTCGTTGTTTGGTTGTGATTCCATATAATATTAACATTATAGATGCCATATTGTCCAGGAACAATAACGTTTCCAAACGGATCAATCATGGTAAGCGCAATGGTACCTCCTAAGCAGGTTTCTTGAATAGAGAAATTGCAACAAGGGTCTACAAAAACAGTTACCTCTGCCTCTCCCGAACACCCTAAATCAGGGTTCGATACGGTTACTGTATAAGTAGTGGTTTCCAATGGGCAAGCTGTTGGGTTGGCAATAGTAGGGTCGCTCAAAGAGTCTGCATTGTCCCAAAGAATAGTAGA
>JBGCDY010000604.1:0-7233 GCA_045105835.1 Chitinophagales bacterium | reverse complement strand
AAGAGGAAGCAGTAGTCGTAGAAGAGGTGGAAGAAAAACCAGAAGAACCAGAAATTTTCACGATTGTAGAAGATATGCCAGAATTTCCTGGTGGTCAAAAAGCACTTTTTCAATTCATCGGGAAAAATGTAAAGTATCCTCCAATGGCTCGTGAAAACGGAATTGAAGGTACTGTTTATGTTGGTTTCGTTGTAATGGAAAATGGTTCTATCGAACAAGTACAAATCAAACGTGGTTTGGCAGGTGGCGGAGCAGGATGCGATGCTGAGGCTGTCCGAGTAGTAAATCAAATGCCTAAATGGAATCCTGGTAAACAAAGAGGTAAACCAGTACGTGTAGCATTTACACTTCCTATCCGATTCAAATTGGAATAATCTAATCTACAACAACTACAAACAATTATGCTTTATAAGGGGCTGTGCAATCTGTGCAGCCCCTTTTGCTTTGTTGAAGAATGAGCAAATTCATACAGACTCATTCCAAATTGAAGCATTTCAAAAAACGAACAACACCTTTATCCATTCTAAATCAAAAGATTTTGACCTTGAATTCACGCTTTGAATTTGAGGTTTTGCTTATTCTCACTCTTCCCCTTGTAACCCTTCTCTTTTTTGTTGGTCGAAATATCTAGGAAAGTTTAACGTTGACAAGAAGAACAATTTAGGCCCTTTTTGTTTTTAACTTTCATTAAGACAAAATCAAAAATATCATTACTACATTGTTAGGGTGACACCAACAACAATAATTGGTGTATTTTGATTTTCATCCACTTCAATAAGTTTATCTTTGTTGTGGACAATCATTCAAATTCAATTAACTAAAATATGAATCGCATTATTTTTATTATTGTTTGTATGCTTTTTTGTAGTGTTGGTGTTCATGCCCAAAGAAACAACCAAGACTTTCGATTGGCATTTGAATACTACAAAAAAGGAGAGTACGATAAGGCTGTAGTGTTGTATGAAAAAATTTATAAAAAGGGACAAAGCGAAGGAATTTACCGCAATTACTACAATTGTTTACTTGCACTGAAGGACTTTGAAGAGGCGGAAAAGGTTATCAGAAAACGCCTAAAACGCTTAAAAAACAACCCTGGGCTGTATGTGGATTTAGGGCTATTGTACCGTCATAAGGAAGAAGAAAAACTTGCTACTGAGCAGTTTGAAAAAGCGATTTCGGTAGTAACCATTCAAACAGTTGGGCAGTTGTCCAATGTTTTTGCCCAAGCAGATGAATACGATTATGCAATCGCCACCTTAAGAAAGGGGCAAGACCTAAAAGGTGATGACAAGGCTTACTCTTCTACTTTGGCACGTTACTATGCAAAAAAAGGTGACTACAAAAATGTGATAGGGAGTTATTTGGACTACTCTGTTTCGGAGGCGAGCAATATACACACAGTACAATCTGCTCTCCAAAAAATCACCAAGCAGGACAGTTATATGGAGGAACTTCAAACCCAACTCTATGGTCGGATTCAAGGAACTCCCAATGAAATCATCTATCCTGAATTATTGACTTGGACATTCATCCAACAGAAAGACTTTGAATCTGCATTGATACAAGCCAAGGCATTGGATAGAAGATTTGAAGAAGATGGAGATAGGGTAATGAATTTGGCACGAATGGCAATCAAGGAGAAGGATTATGATGCCGCCATTGAAGGCTACGAATATGTGATTGGCAAAGAAATCGCTAGCCGAATGCAAACACAAGCTAAAATCGAATTGTTGAAGGCTCGAAAGAGTAAAGTGACCGAAACCAACAACTATACACAAGAGGACATAGAAAGCCTGCGAGGAGATTACCACAGTTTTTTGGATAAGTATGGACGAAGCCCAACTACAACCCGTACCATGCGGGATTTGGCGCATTTGTACGCCTACTATGTGAATGACTTGGATCAAGCGGTCAAAATAGCCGAGCAAATCGTGAATATGTCTGCTGCCGAAAAGCACTTAAAAGCGGAATCAAAATTGGATTTGGGAGATTACTATTTGATGAAAAACGATATTTGGGAAGCTACACTTTCTTATTCTCAAGTAGACAAAGCCTACAAAGAAGACAATCTTGGAGAAGTTGCCCGATTCAAAAACGCCAAATTGAGTTATTACAATGGCGATTTTCAGTGGTCACAGTCCCAACTAAATGTTTTGAAAGCTTCAACTTCAGAGTTGATTGCAAACGATGCGCTCGAATTGTCCATTTTCATCACCGACAATATGGGCTTAGACACTTCAACTGTGGCAATGGAAATGTTTGCGAGAGCAGATTTGTTGATTCTTCAAAATAAACAAGCGGAAGCCTTTGTGACATTGGATTCGATTGACCAAGTATTCAAAGGTCATGCCTTGGCGGATGATATCCTGTTTGCCCGAGCAAGGGTACATATCAAAAAGCGGGAATACGAAAAGGCCGTGGTTTATTTGGAACAAGTGCTCGAAAAGTTTGCCACAGATATTTTGGCTGACAACGCCCTATTTTCGCTCGCTGATATCTACCAAAACCACCTCAATCAAAAAGAAAAGGCAATGGAGTACTACCAAAAAATCTTGTTGGAACAGCCTGGTAGCTTATTCATCATTGAAGCTCGAAAACGATTCAGGAAGTTGAGAGGAGATATGATTAACTAATGAAGTCTATTCTAAAGAGGGTTTCTTCCTTTAAATTTTCACAAGGCTAATTTTTTTGAAAAAAATATTGAAAAAGTTGCTTTAATATTGTGAATAATAAAAAAGTAGTCTATCTTTGCGGTCTCCTAACGGATGGTGCGGTAGCTCAGTTGGTAGAGCAATGGACTGAAAATCCATGTGTCGGCGGTTCAAGCCCGCCTCACACCACAACGAAAGGTTACAAACCCTTATAAGTTAATAGCTTGTAAGGGTTTTTTGTTTTTAACACAAACTCCAATCACTGATTTTGAAGCCTTTATTTCGGCTCAAAAACGATCACGCCCGTTTTTCCTGCAATTCCCCCCAACCTTTCTTCAATTACCAACCTTACCTCTTCCCAATCCAATCCTCCTAAACCACAACCCAAAGCAGGAAGTGCGATAGAAGATATTTCAGAAGATAGAATGAACCTCGCCAAATCCTCTATCCCCTCTTCAATATAGCTCATTTTGGATTTGCTACGCCAATGTTCTTTCGTTGGAAAATTGACGATGTATTTAGGGTTTTTGAGACCTTCAATCTCGGTCACCAACATTTTACCCACCTCCAACTGATACGCTTTATACGCTTCTCTATAAAGTTGAAAATTGTGAGGATATAGTTTCTTAAATTGCAGCGCAAGTCCTTTCCCCATCACTCCAACGGTGTTCACTGGATTGACAAGAGCCATTACTTCTTCTCGAAAAATATTGCCTTGCTTGTAGATAATTGCCATTGTAGCACATCAATTTTTATAATTAATCAAATTCACCACCAACTTCACCATTGTATCTTTTTCCTCAGGTTTACTTTCTGCAATCATAATCGTAATCGCCACCAAAGCATTGTCTGCAATACGTTTTGTGCCATTGGAGCGATACAATTTTTGGTTGAGGCTCAAAAAATAGGCAAACAAGCCCGCTGCAATTCTTTTGTTGCCATCCGAAAACGAGTGATTTTTGACGATGAAATACAAGAGGTTTGCTGCCTTTTCTTCAAGGCTTGGATAGAGGTCAATACCATCAAAGGTTTGATAAATTGTGTAGAGGGAGCTTTTAAAGGATTCGTCCTTTTCGTTTCCAAACAGTTGGGTTGCCTGTTGTTTTTCCTTCCAAACCGCAATTTGATGGATAGCATGTGCATACGTCAATTTCCAAGTAGGAGCTGAAACATTTGTTTCAATTTCTAAGGCTTGATGATCGTATTTGTCCAAAGTCTCCAAAGCATAGGCATACCGCTCCAATACCGTTAAAATTCCCTGAGCTTCGGTAGAATTCAAGTATTTTCGATGACTGATTTGAGCCACCAAAGCCACCGCCTTTTGTAAATCCGCATATTTCTCCTCTGCTTCCTGCAATTTTTGCTCATTCAGCACATAACCCTGCAATAAATATTCCTTCAATACTCGATTTGCCCAAATCCGAAACTGTGTTCCTCGTTTAGATTTTATGCGGTAACCAACAGAAATGATGACATCTAAATTGTAGTGATTGGTATTGTAGTTTTTGCCATCACTGGCAGTTGTTAGGGATTTCCTAATAACTGAGTCTTTCTCTAGTTCTCCTTCTTTGAAGATATTTTTGATGTGTTCATTAACTGTTGGAGTTTTCCGTTCAAATAATATACCCATCTGTTTTTGGGTAAGCCAAACAGTCTCATTTTCTAACTGAACTTCAATTTGTGTTTGCCCATTTTCGACTTCATAAATAAGGATGTTAGAGATACTGGTTTTCATATTCTTTGTTATTGGTTTTGAGTTACTAAAGATACAAAAACCAATTATAGTAATCATTTAAAGCTGGTAAAAAACTAAAAATGATTGTTTTACCTATTTTTCTGTAATAGGATTGTACTTGTGTTCTGTTTACTATTTGCCCTCCATTTTCCCTTCATCTACCGTTAAAAAAAACATTCCCCTTCCATAAGTCGCTGCCACCAATTTTCTGGTATCTTCATGGAAGTCTAAATCCATTACAGGCACATTCGGCAAATTATTTCCCAACATTTCCCATTTTTCACCCGAATTGTGGCTCACAAATACGCCCAAATCAGATGCCACATACAGCGTATTTTCATTTTTGGAATCGGCAATAATCGCGTTGATGGGAGCTTCTGGGATGTTATTAGATATGTCTGTCCAAGAATCACCGCCATCATCGGTGCGAAAAATGTGAGGTGTATAATCCGCCTGCCTATACCCCGAAAAAGTGATGTAGGCAATGTCTGGATTTGCAGTATCTACTTCAATGGCAGAGACCCAACGTTTGGGCAATTGTTGTGAAAGGAAAACCCAAGAATCACCACCATTTTTTGTTCCCCAAACATTCCCATCGTCCGTACCCACATACAATACTTCCGTTTGACTTGCTGCAATGGCAATCGTGGTGATCGTGCCATAAGTCAAATTACCCGTACTTGGACCATCCGTCATATCGCTGCCAATCGGATTCCAAGACAACCCTCTATCATGGGATTTGTAGAGTCGATTGGCTCCGAAATACAAAACATTTGCATCATTGGGGTCTTGTGCAACGGGAGTATTCCAGTTTTTGCGGTCAAAAATACGGATACCCTCCATACAAGACCTAAAGTTATTTCCCCCATCCACTGTCCGATACCAATCACCGTATTGATGCCCTACATAAATGTAGTCGCTGTTCTGGTGGTCGACCAAAACCTGAAAACCATCTCCAGGTAATATTTCCTTCCAATGATTTGCTGTCGAATCGGAATTTGAAGTACGTAAGATGCCATTGTCTTGTGTGCCACCATACAATTTGTCAGGATGTTTGGGGTCTACCTCACAACTGTAAAACTGGGTAATAGGTAAATTTTGAAGGTGCTGCCAGGTTTCGCCGCCATCCATTGAAGTATAAACACCTCCATCATTTCCCGAAACCAAAAAATCACTATTTTGTGGGTGAATCACCAAGCCATGTTGGTCTACATGTACACCTTGTTCAGCAGAAGTATTGTGCCAAGTTTTGCCGCCATCTATAGACTTCCAAGTATCCAAACCAAGTACATACACAATGTCGGGATTGTTGGGGTCAATGCGGATATTCCCAAACCACCAACCATAAGTGATGTACATCTGCCCCAAAGCCACATCATTGACCTGTCGCCAAGTCTCACCATGGTTTTCGCTCCGAAAAACGCCCTTAAAATCGCCACTTTCATCCGCATAAATACAATAAGCAATATTAGGATGAGAAGCAGAGATTTGGACTCCAATGCGCCCAACATCATAGCGAGGCAAGCCCTTGGTCAATTTCTCCCAACTGTCACCTCCATCAAAAGAACGGTACAAGCCCGAAGTTTTGCCGCCATAACTGCGCCTATCAGGGCGACGGGTTCGCTCCCACATCGCTGCAAAAAGCGTGTCCGCATCAGTAGGGTGAAGCGCCACATCTACACAACCCGTTGAATCTGAAACATACAAAACCTTCTCCCACTGTCCTCCCCCATCTTCGCTCCGAAACACGCCACGTTCAGAATTATTGGCAAACAAACCACCCATTGCAGCCACAAAAAGCCGTTCTTTGTTTTGAGAATCTACTGCAATGCGTCCAATATTTCGGCTTTTCTCCAAGCCCAAATGTTGCCAAGTATCGCCTCGGTCTTGGGATTTGAACACGCCAATCCCATCATAGGTAATCGAACCGCCCCCGCCATTGGGTTCACCCGTTCCGACATACAAAGTCTCCGCATCAGAAGGCGCAATCGCCAATGCTCCAATGGACAAGCTCAGTTGGTCGTCAAAAATGGGATTCCAAGATTTGCCTTGATTGATGGATTTGAAAACACCTCCTGTAGCTGCGGCTGCAAAAATCGTATTGGTATCGCTTTGGTGCATGGCAATATCCGTAATTCGCCCTCCAATATTGGTCGGACCTGCAAATGTCCACTTCAAATCAGTGGAATCTGCCGCCAATTTCCGAGCTTTTTTTGCTTGATTTAGGGCAATGATATGTGCTGCTTGATTGGGTATTTTGTTGGGGTAGGTTCTCTGTGCATAAAACGGAACGGGCTTTGCCGCCGAAATATCACTTTCAACCTGTTGATAATTATCAACTTGACAAGAATGGAACAAAAATAGGGTGGTAAACGAAATGAGAAATGTAAGTATAAGTAGCTTCACGGATATTAGATTGTCTTCCTAAAATACAAAATTTTTAGGATATACAAAATAGTGGTGTTTGATGGGGAAGAAAAATCTTACTTTGCAGACACGCCTAACAAAAACTTCAATGAGAAAAACTTTGACGACGGTTGAAAACCTCGTCAACAGTTGAACGGAACGCATCTGCTCAACTATTGATGAAACGCCCTCTGAAGAAATCTAATTGTTAGCAATGGCTAATTCCATTATTAAATCTTCTGTATCAACTTCTTCACCATCACTTCCTTCCAAGCATAAAATTCACCCGAAATAATTTTCTCCCTTGCCGTATTCACCAACCACAGATAAAAACTCAAATTATGTAAAGTCGCAATTTGAGCCGCCAACATTTCCTTTGCTTTGAAGAGGTGTCGGAGATAAGCTTTGCTATGTGTACGACTCGTATAAGCCAAACTGTTT
>JBGCDY010000603.1:0-11212 GCA_045105835.1 Chitinophagales bacterium | reverse complement strand
AGGAAGAACTTATAACGCAGGTTACACAGTGGTATCAAGTCAGAAATCAAAAAAATGTTGGAGTAGATTGGACTTTTACCACAAAAGATGCCAGAATAAAACTTAAACGACTCTACCCCACATTTAAATGTTGACTAAGCAGTAGTGCTAATTTGGAATTCTGTAAAAGGCATATAGGTTGGATAGGTAGGTATTCCTCCTTCTTTGACGCAGGAATGAAATATTGCAGCAGTGCTGATGAAAAGGAGTAGGAAGAGGAGTGTTTTTGAAGTAGGAAGGGAGGGGTTCATATTTTTTTTGATTTTGTATATTCTAAATGATAGCAATATACAAAATAAAAACAGTTTTGTTATGGTTTTTGCTTGTGAAGTAATATTTTTTTTATTTGTAAGTGTTGCACGAAGTTTATAGGAATACAAAGAATATTTACATTTTCAGAAGAATTTTGAACCCTTCAAACCTATATTACTTCAATTTTTCACGGTATTCTATCAAAAGCTCAACCATTTCTGGCAAACTTGCCAAATCCAATATGTCCCATCCTGTGCTTGTTTTTTGAATCGGATATGCTCCATATTCGAGTAGCAACTTCAGTAGCGCAAGGTTTCTTCTAATGACTGCTTCGCCCAAAGGAGTAACATCTTGCCGCATACAATATGTATTTGGGTCAATCAATTCTTCCGCCAGAGCATATTGCAGTAAATCATAGGCATTGTATTTTACACAAAGGGCGATGGGTTCGGCTCGTAGTTTAGTACAATTGGGTTTATAGCCCTTTTCTATCAGTTTTCGAAAGGCGTAGTAATTGTTTTGTTCAATAGCTGTCCTCAATGGGTAGCTTATCTTGTGCTTCTGCCAAATCCATTTTACCTTCCTCATTAACAAAGAATCAAGTGCAACATCATCTTTCTTCATTATGGCAGTTTGTAGCGCTCTAAAATATTGTATTTCACCTGTTTCATCTTCTATTGCAGTCAACCTCTTTGGAGTATCCTTCAATTCCTCTGTCACTTTTTTATGTATTGCCCGCTGTTTCTGAACCAATTTAGTTCTTTGAAGGAGTTTTTTCATGATAGAGGAATGGTGGTATTTTTTGGCATAGTCATAAGCCGTTTTTCCTTCAATATTTGTCAACTCAACATCGACAAATCTGTAGAGCAAATAATCTACTATCGCTTCATGTCCCCAAGCAGCAGCAATCATCAAGGGAGTTTGTCCTTTTTCGTTTTGAATATCTGTATTCACCCCAGTTTTTGCCAATAATTCGACTGCCTCAAAACGTCCCCTTTCACAAGCTACCAACAAGGGATATCTACCGAAAACATCAGGGTGATTGATAATGTCGGGATTTGTGATTTTGGCAATTTTTTCCAAATCATTCAGAAGGATTAGGATAATGAGGTCTGCGCTAAGTTGTTCTAAATCATTCATTGGGGGTTAAAAAAAAGCCCATTGAGAGAGTTTTCTCCTTCAATGAGCCATTGTTAATTTTGTACTTGTTTCGCTTCAACTGTTGTAAGGTCTTCGACCCTTGACAACGTTTCTTCAAAAACTCTGTGTCTCCGAGCCTCTGTGTTCAATCAACTCACCACACTTCCACTTCCACCTTCTTCACCAGCACCTGCAAAAACCAATTTGCCATCGGCATTGGTAGCCATCAAAATCATCCCTTGACTCTCAATCCCCCGAAGCTTTCGAGGGGCAAGATTAGCGAGTAATAAAACCTTTTGACCAATGATATCTTCAGGCGCATAATGTTCTGCAATGCCCGAAACAACAGTGCGTTCCTCCAAACCAATAGTCACCTTCAACTTCAATAACTTCTTGGTTTTCTTCACTTTCTCTGCCTCCAAAATCGTACCCGTGCGGATGTCCAATTTGGCAAAATCGTCAAACTGAATGGTGTCTTTCAAAGGCGTGTATTCAATTGGAGCAGCCGCTTTTGCTTCCGCCTCCTTCAATGCCTTGTTTTGACGCAATTTCTCCACTTGAGCTTCAATCGTTTTGTCGTCAATTTTAGGGAATAGGAGAGAAGGTTTTGCAGTGATATGCCCCGCTTCAATCGGGTATTTGCCCGCTAAAACGTCCAATCGTTGTGCGCCCGTCAAACTTAGCAAAGCCTGAATTTTGGGAGCAGAATGAGGCAAAAATGGTTCGAGATAAACCGAAAGCCAAGTCACCAATTTGAGCGAATGTGCCAAAACTGCTGCCGTTTTTTCCTTGTCCGTTTTGATCAAACGCCAAGGCTCATGGTCTTGCAAGAACTTATTTCCGACAGCCGCCAAATTCATTACTGCATCCAATGCTTTTCTGAACTCGTATTGGTGGATAAAACCATCCAATTTTTTAGGTGTCTTCTCCAATAATCGGTCAATTTCATCTGCTCCTTCTACCACAGAATTAATTGCAGGAACGACTCCATCAAAATACTTGTGCAACAAGACCAAAGCACGGTTCACAAAATTGCCCAGCAAACCGACTAGCTCCTTGTTGTTGCGGTCTTTGAAGTCTTGCCAAGTGAACTCGCTATCTTTTGTTTCGGGCATATTGACCGTCAAAACATAGCGCAAAACATCTTCTTGACCAGGGAAATCTGCCAAATATTCATGCAACCAAACCGCCCAGTTTCTGGAAGTCGACAACTTATCGCCCTCCAAGTTCAAAAACTGATTGGCAGGTACATTGGTTGGTAGGACATAACCACCCGTAGCGTGCAAAATAATTGGGAAAATGATGCAGTGAAAAACAATATTGTCCTTGCCGATAAAATGCACCAATTTGGTATCCTCATCTTGCCAGTAGTCTTTCCAATCGTCTCGCAAAGCTTTGGTGGCAGAAATATAGCCAATCGGCGCATCCAACCACACATACAAGACCTTGCCATCCGCACCCTCCAAAGGAACTTGCACACCCCAATCCAAATCACGGGTCATAGATCGTTCATGCAATCCACCTTCGACCCAAGAACGACATTGTCCCAAAACGTGTTTTTTCCAAGACTCCGTTCCTTGCGCCTCTTCAATCCAGTTTTTCACCCAATCTTGGAACTCATTCATTGGCAAATACCAATGCGTCGTTTCCTTCAATACAGGCGTAGAGTCGCTCAAAGTAGATTTTGGATTGATTAATTCCGTTGGACTCAAAGCCGAGCCACATTTTTCGCATTGATCACCATAGGCATCCTCATGCTCACATTTTGGGCAAGTACCCTTGATGTAGCGATCTGCCAAAAACTGTTTGAAGTCCTCGTCGTAATATTGTTCGCTCGTTTTTTCGTTGAAAATCCCCTTGTCGTAGAGGTTTTTGAAGATTTCTTGGGAGGTTTCGTGGTGGAGTTGGGCAGAAGTTCGGTGATAGACATCGAAATTGATGCCAAACTTGGCGAAACTATCTCGGATGACTGGGTGGTATCTGTCCACAATATCTTGTGGCGTAATGCCTTCTTTTTTAGCTCTTAGTGTAATCGCTGCACCGTTTTCGTCCGAACCACACACAAAACAAACGTCCGCTCCTTTGAGGCGCAAATAACGCACATAAATGTCGGAGGGAATATAAGCTCCTGCCAAATGTCCGATGTGCAAAGGTCCGTTTGCATAAGGTAAGGCAGCAGTAATTAAATATCTTTTAGGATTTGAAGTCATGTCTTTTCTTTTATTCCAACTGCAAAAGTAAGAAATTGACAGTTAGTATTTTTGAAAAAATAGATTCAGATGTGGGAAGTGAGAAAAGAGATTTTTCACGTTCCTTTATTCTGTTTTTCAATAAAAATGAATGAGAAAAAAGATGGGGAGAAACGTATCAGAAAGGATTGGAAAGAGATAATCTCACTTCTCGCCTCCCTGTTCTTGCTTCTCTTCAAAGAAAAGACATACTAACGCCCAACAACTTCACTGCATTGATTTCTGCAATTGAAGTAGGCAAAGACTGCCTTTGAAGATATGTGAAATGTTGGGTCACGAAAGGTTTATTGTTTTTAGATGTGTTGGGTATAACTGATATTGAAGGAAGAAAGTTCCCTGCTTGTTTTTTTAATCTCTATGTTCATATTTCTGCTTCAACTGTTGCCAAAATTGGAAATTGTTGGCAAAGTTTTGCAAAAAATTCTCAGCGTCTCTCCATCTCTGCGTTCAAGTTCCAAAACAAATGTAAGGTACTTCAATACCAATTCTCCCAATAATATCTTGATATCATCACAAATGAATGCTTCACAATGATACGTATGATAAGGACTTTTGAAGCTGCTTTTTGAATTCTTCTTTGTTAAGAGGAAATCGGAGGGTGGCTTTTTTTGTAGATTATCTTTTGAAGTCATGGAAGGATTAATGCTTTACCCTCAGATTTTCAAATTAGATTCCTTAATCTATTTCTAAAATAGAATGCCCAATTTTACCTAACTTTGCGGTTTGTCTGAATTAAATTTGAATTTTAAAGCAAAATGGGATTTACCGTAGCGATAGTAGGAAGACCAAATGTTGGCAAATCAACGATGTTCAACCGTTTGATTGGTGAAAGAGCGTCTATTGTGGACGACATCAGTGGAGTGACGCGTGATCGAAAATATGGAATGAGTATTTGGAATGGAAAGACCTTCAATGTGATAGACACAGGTGGTTTTGTGCCAAATTCCAAAGATATATTCGAAAAAGCTATTCGAGACCAAGTAGCGATTGCGATTGAAGAGGCATCATTGATTATTTTTGTGGTGGATGTATTGACGGGAATTACCAATTTGGACGACAGTATGGCTACTTTGTTGCGGCGTTCGGATAAAGCCGTAATTGTAGCCGTGAATAAGGTAGACAACAATCGCCGTATTTTGGAGGCAGCCGAATTTTATAGTTTGGGTTTTGAAGAAACCTACTTTTTGTCTTCTATCAATGGCACAGGTACTGGAGAATTGTTGGATGCAGTCACTGCCCACATTGAAGAAGAGGGAGAGCCAGAACCAAGCGATCTTCCAAAGTTTGCCATTATCGGACAGCCAAATGTAGGAAAGTCTTCTTTGTTGAATGCTTTGATTGGCGAAACCCGTAATATTGTGACCAATATTGCAGGGACGACTCGTGATTCGACACACACGCATTACAAGTTGTATCAAAAAGAATTCCTATTGATAGATACTGCTGGGATTCGTAAGAAGGCAAAAGTATTTGAGAACCTCGAATTTTACTCCGTTATGCGTGCCATCAAGGCGATGGATGAGGCAGATGTTTGTATCTTGGTGATTGATGCTCAGGCGGGTATTGAAGCACAAGACATGAGTATTTTCCGATTGGCGGTGAAGAAGAAGAAAGGTATTTTGATCTTAATCAACAAATGGGACTTGATTGATAAGGACAGTAATACTATCAACGAGTATAAAAAAGAAATGCTCGAAAAATTTGCTCCATTTACAGACTTACCCATTATTTTTATCTCTGCTTTACACAAACAAAGAATCTTCAAGGCAATCGAAGAAGCAATAGCCATACACGAACGTCGTCGTACAAAAATTGCTACTTCCAAATTGAATGAGGTGATGTTGCATGCAATTGAAAGACACACTCCACCAGCAATAAAAGGAAGGTATGTGAAAATAAAATATGTGACGCAATTGCCTGTTTATACACCTACATTTGCCTTCTTCTGCAACTATCCACGCTACATAAAACAACCTTACAAAAACTATTTAGAAAACCAACTACGTCAGCACTTTAAACTAACAGGGGTGCCAGTTTCTTTATATTTCAGAAAAAAATAAATGGTCATATAGCTAACAAGATGTAAAAAAATGTTAATTTTGGTAGGCTAATCCAATTATTTCTCACTCTAAAATAATTTATATGAGACATTTGATTCTTTTACTCTGTGTAAGTATGTTATCATTCATGGTCGCTTGTGGCGGCGGTGACGCTTCTGAAAAAAGCATGGGCGACAAAGTCCAAGAAGCTACAGAAGCAGCAGCTAAAAAAGCTGAAGAAGCAGCAGCAGCGGCTAAAGGTGCGGCAGATGCAGCAGCAGACGCAGCAGGTGATGCAGCTAAAGCAGCGGGTGACGCTGTAGAAGGTGCGGCAGATGCAGCAGGTGATGCTGTAGAAGGTGCTAAAGAAGCTGGTGCGGATGCAGTAGATGCAGCTAAAGGTGCAGCAGATGCAGCAGGTGATGCTGTAAAAGATGCTGCTGGTAAAGTCAAAGACGCAGCAACTGGTGATAAAGAGTAAGCATACTTTTTAATACTGACTGATAAGCTACTGGAACTGAGAAATCAAGACAATTTATTAGTAGTATTTTTTGAAGAAATGAATGGCTTTGTGTTTTCTTTTGATAAAGAGCATAAAGCCATTTTTTATTTTAGGTAAGTGAGAGACAGAAATGGGATGGGAGAAGTGAGGCTTCAAATTCTTTATTGTCAAAACATTAACAACCTTATTGATTGGAGGATAAGTACCTAATCAAAGGTAATCGGGTATTGTTTTTTTTACTAAACCGTTGAATACAAAAAGATGGAGCAAAGTCGTATTTTTTTGGTGGGGTTCATGGCAAGTGGCAAATCACGCATCGGTAAGCTGTTGGCAAACAAACTGCAATACAAATATGTGGATGCAGACGACTACATTGAAGCCAAAGCCCAACAAACGATTCCTCAAATTTTTGAAGAAAGGGGAGAGGCTTATTTCAGAGAACTGGAACAAACTTGTTTACATGAGTTGGTTCAGGAAGAACAAATATTGGTTTCGACTGGAGGAGGCATGGCGTGTCATTTTGACAATATGGAGCAAATGAATCGAAGTGGATTGACCATTTTTTTAGAAGTTCCACCGCCGATTATCACCAGTCGCCTATTGCAAGCTAAAAACACGAGACCATTGGTCAAAAAGTTTGAGCATGATAGAGACGCACTGCTGAATTTTATTGAAGGAAAACTCACAGAACGCCTGCCTTTTTACAGACAGGCTCAAATTACTGTTGATTGTAAAATGCTGATTCCTACGAAGATTGCAAGATTATTGCATCAAGACATCCTAAGTAAGAAGACAGATAAGGGGTGTGAGAAGTAAGACTTCAAAACCCTTATTGATTGAAGTTAATTCTGTTCTACTTACTTCGCTCGGTAAGGCATATTTTTAGCCAATTCCCGATTGATTTTGTCAATTACTTCAAAACTTGGACGTTGCCAATCGGTAGAAGATGTCTGTTTCATAGACCACAAAGTGCTGCCATCCTTGCCGTTGACAATCGTACAACTGGCGTTGATATCACTTGTTTTACTGAGATTGTTTCCAACCACAACAGAGCGATAGCGGGTCAAAATATCAATGATTTTTTTGCCAATACTGATGCCCATTGAAGCAATGTCTGACATATATCGTTGTTTGTCCACCCGAGCCTTCACGACTGCATCCACACCCAATATTTTAGCCAATTCTTCTTCGGTCATTTTCCAACTTCTGCGAATCGAAATTTCTTTGTCGTGCAAGAGTTCATTGGTTTTTTCAACACTCTGAAAACTCACTTGAAGGTGTTTGGACTTCAATGGACTCCAATGAATTTGATTGTAAAGAGATTTTTGGAATGCCTTGCTTTCTGCTTCCTGCAATGCGTCGACATCCGCTTCGTCCATCGTTTCAGGCATTTGCCCCGTCAAAACCATTTCAACAGGTAAAATGGCTACTGTTTGATGGTTGTTACTGATTTTTTTGAAGTCAGAATTGAGGTAATAAGATTTGGAACAACTCGTCAAAGCGAAAATAAGCACAGCAAGACTAAGGAATAACTTGTTCATAGTAAAAAATTGATGATTGATGATTTTTGAGCGTGTTTATAGGGGCATTATACAGTCTCAAAGCGTAAATTTGGGAACTTTTGAAGCTCCTGCAATGTAATTATTAATGTGGCATTATAAAGACATTTTGTTAGAAAGCCTTTATTTTGTGACGCAGATTTCGATTCCTTGTCACTTCTCAATTTCTAAACCCTATTGTGATGAAAAAATTCTTGAAAAAAATATTCGGACCCAGTAAGCGGGAGATTTGGGAACAACTTTCTAAGGAAATCAATGCTCAATACGTCGACCACGGACTTTTTACTGTACCCAAGGTCATCGCAAAGCACCGTGATTGGGAGATTTGCTTGGACACCTACACGACAGATGATACAACTTATACCCGATTGAGTTCACCTTATGTCAGTAAACATGGCTTTCAATTCCGCATTTATCGGCACGGGTTATTCAGCAATGTAGGCAAATTATTGGGAATGCAGGATATTGAAGTAGGCTATGATGCGTTTGACGATGACTTTATTATTCAAGGAAATGACCCTTACAAAGTGGAATTAATGTTTGATAATGAAAGTATTAGAGAACTACTGCAAGATATTCCCAAAGTAGATCTTCGTATACAAGACGGTTCGGCTTGGTTTGAAAAAAGACAAGTCATCAAACCAGTTGACAATCTACATTTTCAGGTCATGGGCACCATCAAAGACATCGAACAACTCAAAGTGCTTTTTGAGCTTTTTGCAGAAATGCTCGACCAACTCTGCGAGATTGGAGCTGCCTATGATGAAAAACCCACCAATAAATACCCTTGATATTCTCGCATATTCACTTCAAAACAAGGAACACTTCAAAATTTAAAACCTCAAACCTATGAGCAACTTTTTTAAACGATTATTTGGCCCCAGCAAACGAGATATTTGGCAACAATTATCTGCCGAAATTGATGGACAGTATGTAGAGGATGGCTTTTTCTCTGTCCCAAAAGTGGTCGCTCGCCATGAAGAATGGGAAATTACCCTGGACACCCACACCGTTTCGTCGGGCAAAAACAAGAAAACCTATACCCGAATTTATGCACCCTATGTGAGCAAAAATGGTTTCCAGTTTCGCATTTACCGACGAGGTTTTTTCAGCGATATTGGCAAGTTCTTCGGGATGCAAGACATTGAAGTAGGCTACAAAGAATTTGACCGAGACTTCATTATCAAAGGCAATGACCCCTACAAAGTAGAGCTACTCTTTGCTGACCCCATCCTAAGAAATCTGTTGCTTTCCATCGAAAGAATTGACCTATCTGTAAAAGATGGTTCAGGATGGTTTGAAGGCAGAAAGACGATTAAACCCATTGACAATCTACATTTTCAGGTAATAGGAGTCATCAAAGACATCGACCAACTCAAATTACTTTTTGAACTTTTTGCAGAAACATTGGAACAGTTGTGTGACATTGGAGCAGCGTATGATGAAGAGCCTGAGGTGTAGGGTTTAATGGGTTTGTGTTGGTAATGAGAACTCTGAGTTTCCGAGCCTATGTGTTCAATATAAATTGCACGTACTATTGAGTTTTTTATCCCAAATGCAATTTTAAATCTTGGTAAAGGTGTTTGTGCAAAACACTGGGTTGGAATTTTCGCCAATAACCCTCCGTTTGAGCCAATCTGTCCGCAATGCAAAACAAAACCGCAGGATTGTGACCCAAACCACAATGACTGCCGCTGACTTCCACATTTTGTGTCTGATGATCTTCTTTCGCTTCCATACAGCACTCCCAAGATACAATACCATCGCCTTTGGTATAGACTGCCGTTGTAGGTACAGGTGGGGTGATTTGCATATCTGCAATCAACTGTGGATCAATCTTCTCGATTTTATCTTTGCTGACCGTTTCGTAGAGCCATTTGATATTGTTGCCCGACCCAACGTGTCGAAAAGGAGAGCCCAAAGTGATGACCTGTCGGATAATATCGGGGTGATTGCGTGCCACCTCACGGGCATATACACCTCCTAAACTCCAACCCACTATGCTGATTTTTTGACCATGTTGATGGGCTATTTCTTTGGCACGAACAATGACCGAATCCAAAAAGGCAACTCCACCTAAATTTCGTCCCAATCTCCATTCATAAGGAGTAAAATTTTGTTGTTTGAGGAAGTATCGGAGTGGGCGAGTAGAAAAATCACTTGCTCCAAAACCAGGTAAGACCAAGACAGGATGATTGTCACCTTTTGCAGCCATACGGAAGAGTGGGATAGAGGCAAAATAATTGCCCAAACCTATCAATCCTCGCCCTATATCTGTTGCAAATAATAGGTTAGAAGGACGTTGTATATTCGTCATATTTTGGGTGTTTTCTTTTCTGAAAAATTGTTTGTTTGTAGATAAGGCTTCAAAATAGGCTAGGAAGGTTTTAAAAATAGGCTGTATAAATGTAGAAAATATTTGAAAGATTTCCAAATGTAGTTTGCAGAACACCAGATTCTCTTTTTTGAAGAGGTTTTTTTCGCTTCTTCTTTTGAAGGGTTCTCTGCAAAAATGTAAAAAAATATTCATACTTGCGCGCGTTTGTAACGCGAGCTTAATAATATTTGTCGTTTGTAACGACTTACCCTACATCTCTTTCTTCAAGTATAGACTTGAATATTTGGAGGTGGCGTTGCAAACGCCGATATTATTCCACACGCGTTACAAACGCGCGCGAGATGGGCCAGGTGGTTTTTGTATAGCTTGCTATAAGGTTTGAAAATAACAAATAATTGCAGTTTTGACTATACTGCAATGCGCCTAATTTTTCTTCTTCGTATATTTGACTTTCAAATGCAACCAAAACTTCTCCAATCATGCGAAAAATACTACTTGCTTTTCTCTTCCTCACCACTTCAATCACCGCACAAAACTCCCCCAACTTCTTCAAATCTATCCCCCACTTAGATGGCTCAGAACCCAACTGGGCAACATGGATGTACTCAGAAAACCCCAATGTCGATGAAGTCATAAAAGCATACGAAACCTACTACAAAACCCACGATTTCCAAAAAAACATACATACCCAGAACTATAAGTTTTGGCTCAAAAACATTGGCGAATACCTCACAGACGATGGATTTATCCAATCCGAAAAACCCGAAAGAGAAAAATGGGTTGCTCAATTGAAGGAAAAACGCCAATTGGAAGCCCTCCAAAAAAAGGACGACATTTGGACGGCAATAGGACCTTTTGAAACCTATGCAGAAGACAGTGAATTGGGAGTTATTCCCATTTCGGAGCAGGTCAATGTCTATTGTTTGGATCAATGCGTTTCCAATCCCAATGTTTTGTACGCAGGAACAGAAGGGCAAGGCATCTGGAAAACAATTGACAAGGGCTTGAACTGGACTTTCGTCTCCAAAAACGAAGACATTCGAGGAGTTCAAGACATCAAAGTAGGAGCATTGGACGAAAACTTGGTCTATGCT
>JBGCDY010000602.1:0-9202 GCA_045105835.1 Chitinophagales bacterium | reverse complement strand
TACCCATTCAAAAACAAGCCCTCTGGGTCTTGTTCTCTTCGATGCTGACTAAATGCTTCAAACATTGGATAGCGAGCTGCAATTTCAGGTTTTTCGAGCGTGTGCATTTTGCCCCAATGCGGACGACCACCATGCGCTAAGAAGATGTCTTCCAGAGCTTTGAAATAAGGTTTATAATCTTTTTTGTTGTACACATGACAGGCGATGTAGGCAGAGTCTCGACCATAAGCAGGACTCAAATACACATCATCTCCTTTGACCACACGGCTTTCAATCGGAAAATGCACTGCAAAGTTCCCCGTTTCAACCGTCCGAATCACCTCCTTAAACACATCCCCATAAGCTTCCAAAGGCACATTGTATTCCATCTCATTAAAACGCACCAAACGTTGGGTTGCATAGACTTTGTGACTGTAAAAAACCTTACGAACATCGGGTACAGAACTGGCAGAAATTTTGGAGATTCTTTTGTTTTGGGAAGGAAAAAAGCGTCCCATTTCGCAGAGTATCTTGAAGATGTAGTTCTCCAAAACATATTCCCTTAGATAGTTCGCCAAACCCACTTTGTCGGCTTCACCAGTGACCACATTGGAGCTTTTGGTCAATACATTTTGTGAATGTGGGAAGTAGTAAAACTCAAAATTGCGGTTGTTGGCAATTCTTTCCTTGAAGGTCTTTAAGACTTCGTGTAGGTTCTCTTTTCGGTTCTGAAGCTCCAATTTGTAGGCGGGTACACATTGAAGGGTAATCTGGGTGATAATGCCCAAAGCCCCCAATGAGACCTGTGCCGCTTTGAATAAACTTCGATTTTCTGTTTCAGAACAAGCCACTATTTTCCCTTTGCCATTCACAAACTGCAATGCCCTCACCTGTGTACTAATCGTACCAAATTTCAAGCCTGTTCCGTGCGTACCTGTACCTATCGTACCTGCCAATGATTGAACATCAATGTCTCCTAAATTTTCCATCGCCATGCCTTGCTCAAACAGCAAATCTCCCAATGTATTGAGTTTTGTACCTGCTTTGATTGTGACTTGCAGTGTTTCTTTGTCCACCGACACCAAGCCTTGATATTTGTCCAAGCTGACCAATACATCTTCCGTCACCCAAAGCGGATTGAAGGAATGCCCCGAACCAATGATGCGGACATTTTGCTTCTTTTGCAGTGCTTTTTCCACCAAAGTTTGCACTTCTGTTTCGCTTGTTGGATAGGCAATTATTGAAGGGTTCCACTCGATTCTTTGTGACCAATTTTTCATTTTGGGGCTCATTTGTAATGATTGAGTCGGATTTATTTTACAGTGTGAAATTGCAGCTTCAAAACTTACGCAACCCACCCCAACCCCTCCCAAGAGGGGAATACTTAATTAGGTAGTGAGAAATCTTTTATATTGTAGCATCATGTGTTTTTAATTTTCATTCACATTTTGATTTTCATTCTTTAGTGAATCACCGTCACTGTACCTCCAAAAGTTTGCACGCTATCGTCAATCAAGCGCAATTCTAAGAAATAAACATACACACCAGCATCCATCAATCGAAAATCATGGTAACCATCCCACCTCGCCAAAACCGAAGCGCTTCGGGGTTCATTCGTTTCAAAAACCACTTGCCCCCAACGATTGTAGACTTTCATATTCTCCATCGTTTGAATCGCTCCACTAAAAGGCGTGGTGATTTCAAAATAGTCATTGATACCATCTTCGTTGGGCGAAAAAGCCGTAGGAATTCCCAAGCGAAAAGTCTTATCTACTTCAAGGCGTACACTGTCTGATGAAGTACAAGAGCCATTCGTTATCATGACATTGTAAGTGACACTTTCAAAAGGCATCACTGTTGGATTCGGGCAGTCCGCACAGTCCAAGCCAATGGCAGGAGTCCATTGATAGGTCACATCAGAATGCGTGACAGAAGTATTCAAAATCACACTTTCGCCAATCACCATCGTTTGGTCTTCAATCGTTTCGACGACCAAAGGTTCGGGGTCTTCAATCAAAATTTCGGTGGTGTAATCGCAGCCATATTCATCGAGGACATACAGTTCATAAATTCCTGCAGCTAAGAAATTAAACACACCTACCGAATTGGTTTCTCCGCCAAATGAATACATATAGGGTGGATTTCCGTTCAAGACTTCGGTCACTTCAATCTGTCCATTGCTTTCCCCCACACACTTAGGCGATGTGATATTGACGACAGCTTCCAAGTTTGGGTCAGTTAATACGGTCAAATTGGTGGTGAGAATGCTGTCACAACCACGGCTTGAGGTGAGTTCGTCCACATAGATGCCAGAAGTTGTGTAAATTGAAGTTCCTACCTCCAAACTGTTTCCTTCACAAATCGTGGTAGATACTTCATGCTCAATCGGAAGGACAACGATTTGTTTGATGGTAGAATACAAACGACATTTATCATTTTGCAGGTTGCTCTCTGTATTGGCAAGTAAATATCGGTATTCAAACTCTCCACTGCTAAAATCAGTGATGGTATATGTATTTCCTGTTGCACCTTCAATATTTTCCCAAACACTGCTTTCTTTCAATTTCGACTGCCACTGAAAATAAATGTAGGTATCGTCTTCAACTGTTGCCTCCAATGTAAAATCTTCAATTACATCGTCAAAACAAATGAATTCTACGGTATCATCCGTTAGAATGGCAGCAGGTGGGCCACAAGCCCGAAAGCTGATATTGTCCAGCCCTATGTCATTGCCAAAGCCACCTGGAGCATTGTTAATCAATGACAAAACCATTGTTTCCTCATTTTCGCCAGTACAAAAAGTAAAACTGTAAGAATTCCATTCATTGCTCTGGGGAATATTCCCAGTAGATAATAGTACGGTATTGTTTAAAAGAAAATCCACATTCGGCAAAATATGATTGGGCGTACCTGTACGAATGATATTGATAATGTCCGCACTGAATTCATACTGCGTATTGGCACACAAACCTACTACAGTTTGTTCGTAAAATAAACCTGGGCTGAAATCTGCATTCACGACCATCATGTAGCCATTTGGGTCTTCACTGTTATCTCTGAAGGACAGCCAAGAAGAGTACAATCCTCCCCAAACACCTGTATTGTTCGTAATCGTATAGAATCCATCTGGTGGCGGCACATTCGTTGTATAAATATACCCTGGTGCAATCTGTGGGTCGGTTGCAATCAGGTTGGAAGTACCAGAACCAAAATCTCCATCCGTAAAAATATTGTCCCCCAAGCTTCCTCCACAACTTCCTTCTTCTCCATCTGCTTGCACTGTGAGGTTGAAGGAAAGCAATAAGCTTACCCCAACAACAAGCATTCGACAAACAGATAAAAATGTGGTGTTACTCATTTTAATAGTGGTTTTAAAATTCACTCGTCTTCAGTTTTATGGTTTCGTTTTTAAGAACAAACGCCCATTTCGGGCTTCAATAAAATTAGGTCGAAAAGATACAACATTTGTAGAATAGCAAGGTCAGCCACCTTTCTTTTTTGAAAAAAGTCCTCATTTCTGGTTACGTTTTCAGGTTTCACTCTTTTTATGGTAGCGGATAAATCCATAATTCAAAAAAGCAAAACCACTCCTTTATGCAAAATTCTACCCATAACTTTTTCTATACAAATCATAGCAGTACAATATATTCCAAATACACTTACTTTTTTTTTCATCCTTTCAAAGGCTTGACTAACATATGCACTTCAAAAAACAATATCAAAAAAATCAAACAGAAAATCTCTTACCATTTAAAAAGTCAGAAAAACCATATCAAAAAAAATAAAATGACATTTATATGTCGTAACTTGCATTCTGCATTATTAAACTTTTTTGACAAATAGCCCCTCTAAATAGCTCATAAGCAGCTTAATATTATCCCACACTACACCAAAAAATCAGGGTAATTATACTCACTACACTTGAACCCATTTTTTTATTTTAAATAAACAATATTATTGTTTAATCCACCTCAAACACTTTAGTAATGAGAAAAAATATTAACTCGCTGGTGTTGTCTATTTTTTGTGCCATACTGCTACTGTTCACCATTCCTTCTACCAAGGTAGCCGCACAATGTATGACCTATCCAGTGAACATTGAAGAGAAAGAAAAAAACGCCTCCATTATTGCATTAGGAAAATTGAAAACGCAACACTCCTATTGGGATGAACAACAAAGCCGTATTTACACCCTACACATCATCGAAGTAACAGCTTACTTCAAGGGAAACAATGGGGCAGAAGAAATTGGGCTAATCACCACAGGTGGGTCAGTCGGAACAGACATACTCCAAGTTTCTCCGCCTTTCGACATCTATCCTTACAATGAGTACATTTTCTTTTTGAAGGGCAATGACCAAACAATTGACCACAAAGAAATCAGAAAAAAACATCCTGAACTCATCCAATCCGAAACCTATGCTGATGCACAAGGTGCTATCACCAAACAATTCGGATTTTATTCAGAACTCCACAATAGAGTTAAATACACTGAACAGGAACAGTTCGAAAGAATTATCCAACTGACCAAACAAAGTGTCACTGCGCCCAATGGTAAAACATTCTTACCTCGCACAAGTGCAGATTCCAAAAGCACATTGAAGGAAAAACACCATCATGGAGAGCACGAATTGAATCCAAACCAATCGGATTTGATAAAAGACCTCAATGCCAATCCATCTTTTTCCCTACTTCCCATCAATGTTATCACTCCTAATCCCACACATAGCGGAACAGTAGATTCAGACAATTACATCAGTGTAACAGGTTCAGGATTTGGCAACAATCAAGGCACTGTTTTTTATACCAATGCCGATGATGGAGGGCAAACAATGGTTGGGACTCCCGTATCAAGCGATGTTGTTTCTTGGTCAAGCACATTTGTTCAAGACAAAGTACATCAAAACGCAGGAACAGGCTCTATCCAAATCAATGGTATTAACTCCGCTACTCCCCTTCAAATTGACTGGTCACACAATTGTATTTACGAAGACTTCTCAGGATACAGCGAAATCACTCGCCAAAAATTCTTTTTGGTAGACATGAACAATCAAGGAGGCTATACCTTCCGATACAATACCAATTTCAAAAACAATACTGCCGCAAAAGCAGCTTTTGAAAGAGCTTTTGAAAGCTGGCGATGTGGTACTTATGTCAATTGGCAAATCAGCAGCAACACTACTAGTATCTCAAGTGCCGCAAACGACAATACCAATATCATCACCTTCAATTCTGGCATACCAGCTGGGATATTGGGTCGTTCGTATAGCTACTATTCTGGACAGGCCACAGGAGCTTGCAACCAAGAAAATACCATCTGGTGGACTCGGGAAGTAGATATAGAATTCAATACTCCCCCAACAGGCACGACCAGTTGGAACTTTGGACCTGGAGCAAGTACCGCCTTCGCACTCACCTATGACTTTGAATCCGTTTGTTTGCACGAATTGGGGCACCTTCATGGATTGGGACACACCATTGATGAAGGCAACGATGCCATGCATTCTGCCCTTACCAACGGAATTGATGTACGCACACTTTCGGTCAATGACATTGCCGCAGGGGATGCAAAACTGGATTACAGTTCAGACCCTGACGAATACTGTTTTACCCCCAACAACTTCAATGGAGAAATGACCCTGCTCAACAATACTACTTGTAGTCTGAGTGGCGGATGTGTTCCCATTGTTGTCAATATCACTGGCGACAGCGAATTTTGTGAAGGAGAAACCGTTACTTTGAATGCAGGTTCTTACAGTTCTTCCGATTCCTACGATTGGTCAAACGGAGCAGACACCCAAATCATAACCGTCAATGTAGGTGGCACTTACACCGTTGAAGTGACAGATGTAAACGATTGCACAGGTTTAGGCGCATTCACAGTCACCCAAAACAATGCTCCCCAACCAAACATTGGAGGCGACTTTTCTTATTGCAGTGGCGAAAGCACCCAAATCAATGCAGGTGCATTTTACAACTCTTACCTTTGGTCCACAGGTGCAACTTCTTTTGCCATTACCATCAGCACACCAGGTGTTTATACCGTCAATGTAAGCGATGCAAACAACTGTGTGGGTACAGACGAAGTAACAGTCATCGAACAAGATTTGCCACAACCTCAAATCACAGGTGAAAGCGGATTCTGTCCTGACAAAATGGTTGAACTCTTTGCAGGAGACGGTTTCGAGACTTATTTGTGGAGTACAGGCGAGACTACACCAAGCATTGAAGCTGATACTGAAGGTGATTATTCAGTGACTGTCACCAACAACAACGATTGCAGCAATACAGACACCTATTTCGTGACTGCCTATACTTCTCCAACACCTGAAATTGAAGGAAATACCATTTTCTGCAATGGCGAAACGACTTCTCTTTCGGTAGATGCAGGCTTCAATAGCTACCTTTGGTCAAATGGTGCAGACACCTTCGATACAAGTGTTTCGGAAAGTGGTACTTATACCATAACCGTAAGCGACAACAATGGATGTACTGCAACAGCAGAAATCACGGTAGAAGAACAAGATATACCTAATCCAGAAATGACAGGCAGCATTCAAATCTGTACAGGTTCCAGCACCGAACTGACTGCAAAAGCAGGCTTTGTAGCGTACCTATGGTCAACCGATGCTACAACTCCCAATATCACCGTTTCGACAGCAGGAACTTATACCGTTGAAGTCACGGATGTCAACAATTGCACAGGCACAGAAACGGTCACAGTCACCTTGGCAGAAGAGTTGAGCCCCAGTATTGAAGGACAAACAGAGATTTGTGAAGGTGAAAGCACAACCTTGACATTGAGCCAACCATACGAAACCTATCTTTGGTCAAATGATGCCACAACCCCCACTATTGAAGTAAATGAGTCAGGGACTTATACCGTTGAAGTGACCGATGAAAACGGTTGTACAGGCACAGATTTAATCAATATCGCCGTCAATGATTTACCAGAAGTAAGCATTGCAGGAAAAGTGACCTTTTGCGAAGGCGAAAGCACAACACTTTCCATTTCGGGCATTTACAAATCCATTCTTTGGAGTACAAACGATACAGGCACTGCAATAACAGTATCAGAGACAGGCGATTATAGCGTCACTGTTACCAACAACAATGACTGTACGGCAATGGCAACGGTGACTGTAATAGAAAATGAAAATCCCAATATTGCGAATGAAGGAGCAGTACAGATTTGTGAAGGTGAAAGCACCGAACTATCTGTTCCTGCCATTTACGATTCTTACCTTTGGTCAAATGAAGCGACTACACCCATTATTACCGTTTCGGAAGCAGGCATTTACAGCATTGAAGTCACGGACGAAAATGGATGTGTCGGCACGCATGAAATCACCGTAAGCGTATTTGCAAATCCTGAAACCACAATTAGTGGCAGTACCACTTTTTGTACAGGAGGCAAGACAACATTGGATGCTGGGGAAGGTTTTGAAACCTACTTGTGGAACACAGGCGAAACCAGCCGTTTTATTCTGGTCAGTACTGCTGATACTTATAGTGTAGAGGTCGGCGATGAAAATGGCTGTTCAAGCACTGCCAATATTGAAGTAAGTGAATCGGGGACATTGACACTGCAAATTGCAGGAAGTGATAGTTTTTGCGAAGGCGAAAGTTCCGTTTTGGATGCGGGAGAAGGTTTTGTGAGTTATTTGTGGAATACAGGAGCAACGAGTCGTTTTATCACTGCCAATTCTGCGGAGACTTACAGCGTAGAAGTCGAGGATACAAATGGTTGTATTGGAAATGGCTCTATCACCATGAATATGTTCTCCAAGCCTCAAATCAATATGAGTGGGAATCCCATTTTCTGCGAAGGTGAAAGCACCGTTTTGGATGCTGGCAATGGCTACAAAACCTATTTGTGGAACACAGGCGAAACCAGTCAAAGCATTGAAGTGACGGAAGCAGGTACTTATACTGTCACCGTCACCAATGAGGAGGATTGCAGTCATTCCGAAAACATTGAAGTAAACGCATTGCCCATTCCCAAACCAAGCATCACAGGAGATGTATTTTTCTGTGAAGGCGAAAGCACAGTATTAAACGCAGGTGCTGGGTTCGAAACGTACTTGTGGAATACGGGCGAAATCGGACAGTTTATCACCGTTTCGGAAGCCGATACTTATAGTGTGGAAGTCACCAATCAAAACAATTGTATAGGTTCTACTTCTATCGAAACGAATGTGTATGACCTCCCAGATGTCAGCATTGTGGGAAGTACATCTTTTTGTCAAGGCAGCAATACCACGCTTTCGGTAGCAGGAAATTTTATAGGATACTTGTGGAATACAGGCGAGACTTCAAAAAGCATTTTGGTGGATACCGAAGGTACTTACAGTGTGGAAGTAATCGACCAAAATGGCTGCAAAAATACCGAAGAGGTCGAAGTTGAAAAAACAGCCAACCTGACTCCTACCATTATAGGAGACTTGGATTTCTGCGAAGGTAATTTCACCTTATTGGATGCTGGGGTTGGATATTTTAGCCACAGTTGGTCGACGGGTGCCAGTTCACGCATGATTAATGTCAGCGAAGGTGGCACTTATAGTGTTGTCGTGACAGATGCAAATGGCTGTACAGGAAAAAATGAAGTCACTGTAACGGCTTTTGTACCAACGATTCCCAACATTGAAGGAAACAGTAGTTTCTGTTTGGGCGAAAGCACGACTTTGGATGCAGGGGAAGGTTTTGAAAGTTATATTTGGAATACAGGCGAAACGAGTCAAATCATCACCGTCACAACAGGTGGAACATTCAGTGTCCAGACCAAAGACTTCAATGGCTGCTCATCAAATGCCGCTATCAACATACAAGAAGAAACGGCTGTAATGCCCATTATTTTGGGTGAAGCACAGTTTTGTGTCGGCACAAGTACCCTTTTGGAAGTCGTAGAAGGTTTTGACAATTACCTTTGGAATACGGGCGAAACGAGTAGAATCATTACTGTGACCGAAGCAGGTTTCTACGAAGTTGAGGTCATAGACGAAAATGGTTGTGTGGCGACGAATGGTGTGAATGTAAGCACTTTGGAAGCTTTGACTCCTACAATAGAAGGTGAATTGCAGTTTTGTTCCGATAGCAATACGACCTTGGAAGCACCTTTGGGGTATGAAGAATACCAATGGAGTACGGGCGAAACGAGTAGAATCATTACCGTTTCGGAATCAGGAAACTATGGAGTCTTGGTAACGGATTCAAATGGCTGTAC
>JBGCDY010000601.1:0-15062 GCA_045105835.1 Chitinophagales bacterium | reverse complement strand
GGGAATCCGATAGTCGGGCGCACGAAGCGGAATGTAAATTGGTTTGCCGCCTGCTATTTGTATGGCAGGAGTGTAGGAATCATAAGATGGGTCAAAGACAATTACTTCCTCATTCTCTTGTACAAAAGTCGTGATGGCAGTATAAATCGCTTGGGTAGCCCCTGATGTAATGGTAATGTTTTTGTCGGGCGAAATGTCTGCATTGTAGAGCAATTTGGCTTTTTGGGCAATCGCTTCTCTCAAAGAGTATACGCCAGCCATTGGAGCATATTGATTCAAACCCTTTCGCATTGCCTTGTGGGTCAGTTCAATCAGTTCAGAAGGCATGTCGAAATTGGGGAAACCTTGTGATAGGTTGATGGCATTGTGCTCATGCGCCAAAGCCGACATTACACTAAAGATAGACGAGCCCGTTCGAGGCAATTTTGAGCGTATAGGAATGGTTATGTGTTGCATATTTATTGACCTGTTAAGTAGTGAATTCGAGTGCGTGCGGGTTTTGGGTTGCGAGTTACCAGTTGCGAGTTGTCAGTTGCGAGTTACCAGTTGCGAGTTGTCAGTTGCGAGTTGTCAGTTGTCAGTTGCGAGTTGTCAGTTGCGAGTTGTCAGTTGCGAGTTGTCAGTTGCGAATCACCAGTTACAAGTCACCAATCACGAGCCACCACACTAACTTTTAGCTCCCACCCGTTCAGCAGCGATTTGCTTCAAATATTTCTTAGAGCCGCCAACAGGATATTCACCCGAAAAACAAGCATTGCAGAAGTTGAACTCTTCGTAAAGAGATTTCAAGTCTTCTAAAGATTGGTAAATAACCGCATCTGCTTCAATGGCTTCGGTGATTTCCTCTAATGTCTTTTTACTCGCAATCAGGTCTGTACTCACCGCCATGTCAATCCCATAGATACAAGGATATTTGATGGGAGGAGCAGCCGAAATAAAATAAACTTCCTTTGCGCCTGCTTCTCGAAGTATCTGTACGATTCGTTTTGAAGTCGTTCCTCGGACAATCGAATCATCGACCACAGCGATTTTTTTGCCTTCGACGACTTCTTTGATAGGGTTCAGTTTGCGCTTCACCATTTTCTCTCGTTCTTTTTGGGAAGGTGAAATAAAACTGCGCCCGATGTGACTGTTTTTAGAAAAACCTCTTCGATAGGGAATATCCAATGCCTCAGCCAAACCCGATGCCGAAAAATAACCCGAAGAAGGTACATCAATCACGATGTCAGGTTCCAGTCCTGCATCCTTTACTTTTTGTGCCAAAATGCGACCCATTCTGACCCTCTCAGAAGCGACCAATCGGTTTTGAATGACAGAAGATTCATCTGCAAAATAAATGTACTCAAAAATACAGAACTTCTCACCTTTTTTATGACCATTTCGGCGATGTATTTTTCCCTCCATGTCAATAAAAACCGCCTCTCCTGGACCCAAATCTTCAATCATATCATAGCCCAAATAGTCGAAACAAGCAGACTCAGAAGCAAATGCATAAGTTGTGCCACTTTTCGTTTCTTTCTTGCCCATGACTATCGGACGAATCCCAAAAGCATCTGTAAAAACCAACAAGCCTCGATTGGCAATAATGGTAATGGTTGAGTATGCTCCCTTTACCTTTATTTGCAAGCGTTCGACCGCATCAAAAATATCTTCAACATTTAGGTTTTTCAAGTCGTTTTTAGCCAACTCAGTAGCAAAAGTATATAGGATTAGTTCGAGGTCGTTTGAGGTTTCGAGAAGAATCTGTTGATCTTCATAAAGCTCATCTCTCAGTTCTTGAAAGTTTACGACATTTCCATTGTGAACCATCGAAAGCCCAAAAGGATAGTTAATCGTAAAAGGTTGTGCATTAGACAAGTCATTGGTACCTTGTGTAGTATAACGGGTGTGTCCAATCCCAATTTTTCCTTTTAACCGTTTGAAGTGTTTTTTCTCAAACACATTATTGACCAAACCCAAACCTTTTTTCATCCGAAAGGTCTTTTTGAAGGTCACAATACCCGCAGCATCCTGCCCTCGGTGTTGCAAGGCCAATAAGCCACTTAATAGGTCATAAACTACATCATCTTTGCCAAAAAAACCAACAATTGCACACATAAAGCGTTTATATTTCAGAAATTAATGATAGTTTTCAAAAAAAGATGCAAAGTTAGCAGCATAAATCAATATCTTGGAGAAAGGACTTGATTTTTATTTTGCTATCATCAAAATCAAAAAACACCAAAAAACTTTGAAGGTTTTTCTAAAAAAGACATTACGATACACCATCTATCTAACAATCATCTTTTTCGTGCTTTTTGGAACGTTGGCGTTATTGCTCCAACAGTCTGGTATACAGACATGGACAACTCAAAAAGCTACTCAGTATTTATCCGAAAAACTGGACACAAAAGTAGAAATAGGTCGTGTCGATATCGACTTCTTCAAAAAAGTGGTTTTGGAAGAGGTGTATATTGAAGACCTTCAAAAGGATACTTTATTGTATGCCGCTAAATTAAAGGGAGACATCAGCCTGTTTAGTTTTTGGAATCAAGAATTGAATATTGCAGGGGTAGATTTGGAAGGTGGTCGGATAAACCTCAAACGAAGTTTGGTAGACAGTACCTACAATTTTCAGTTTTTGATAGATGCTTTCACTCCTGAAACTCCGCCAGATACCAGCAGCGTTCCGTGGAAATTCCAATTAGATGACCTTCAAATAACTCAAAGCAAAATCAACCTTTTGGATGAAGTGGGAGAGATAGAACTGCAAACCGACATTGGAGATTTGAGGCTTAATCTCAATAGTCTGGACTTGGAGAAACTGCAATTAGACCTTAGTTCCGCAGATATACAGAACACAAAAATCGCTTACTATCTACTGCCCAAAAATGATTTGGGTGCTACTATTGGAGCTACAAATGCAGGCTTCAAGCTACCACATTTGGGCTTGGATTTGGAGATTGGGGAACTGAATCTTAAAGGCAATCAATTTATTTATAGAGACAGAAATACAGCAATAGACAGCGGTAGTAACTATGTGAATTATACCAATTTGGATTTGCAAGCCATCACAGGAAATTTGGAGCATCTCACATGGACGACCCAAAAAATCGAGATGGAACTCCACGAATTGACCACAAAAGAGGCAAACAGTGGCTTTTATTTGAAAAACTTGGCAGCAAATGCAGTGATTGATTCAAGCCAACTTCAATTGGAAAATTTGATTTTTGAAACGCCGAATTCTTCGTTGCAAACAGATGTGAAATTGGGCTTCAATGGTTTTGAAGAATTGAATTTTTCGAATGAAAACCTCGAAATTAATGCTGCCTTCAAAAAAGTTGACCTTGCCGTATCGGATGTCCTTCAATTGGCTCCGCAAATCGCAAACATACAAGGCTTCAATGCCCAAACAAAAGAGCATATTGTTTTTGAAGGGAATCTCAATGGCACACTCTCCAATCTTCAAGCCGAAAATGTAAAAATACAAACAGCAAACAATACGACCTTGAAATTGAATGGGCGAATGGTAGGTTTGCCGAACGTCAATGATGCCCAGTTTGATATGCGGGTAAACCAGTTGTCGAGTAGCTATGCCGATTTGCAGAAACTGCTGAAAGGTGTGGCTTTGCCAGAAGGTTTGAAGCAATTGGGGCGAATGAATATAAGCGGAAGCCTTCGTGGAAATGCGGGCAACTTCACTGCACAAAACCTGAAATTGACGACGAGTACAAGCACTGTTTTTGAAGGAGATGTGAAAGTAGAAGGGGCGAATGGTGAGTATTTGACGTTTGATATTGAAGCTGCAAAACTGAATACGACTTATGAGGACATTCTCGTTTTTGCAGCGAAAGAAGAGCAAGTACCAAAAGTGATAGGAGATTGGGGAATATTGGATTTGTCGGGGCATTTTGTGGGGAGTTTGGAGGATTTTGAAGGTAGAGAGGTTCGGTTTTATACCGAAGCCAAAAGCCCTGTTTTTGAAGGGGATATAGGGATTCAAAACCTTTTGGACATTGAAAATGCAAACTTTGACATCAAAGCCAACAAACTGCAATTGACCTATCCAGACCTCAATGGTTTGGCAAAGGGAACACTTCCTAACTCGATGTCGAATTTAGGCAACATGTCTTACAAGGGCAGTTTCAAGGGAAGCATTTATGAGTTTTATATCAAAGGGCGGTTTGGGACTTCGATTGGAGTCCTGCAAACTGATACCTATCTGAAATTCAACAAGGATTACAGCTTTGCGGATTATCGAACGAAGTCGGGTTTGGAAGAGTTTGAAGTAGGAAAACTCTTGGGCAACAAAGACATTGGGGAGGTTTCATTGAAGGCAAATATTGAAGGAAGTGGTTTGAATGCGGAGGATTTGAAGGCGGATATTGATGCCCAAATCGAATCTGCAAAGTTCCGAAATTACACCTATCAAAAAGTGGCAGTGGATGGAAAGTTGAAGAAAGGAGAGTTTGAAGGGAAGGTGAATAGTGAGGATTCCAATGCGAATTTGGGTTTGGAGGGCTTATTTAATTTTAGCGAGCCCAATTTGGTGTATCAATTTGAAGCCCATATTGATACTTTGGATTTGAAAAAACTGGGTTTGCTACAACAGGACTTGCGTATTTACGACTTGGAATTACAATCTGATTTGAAGGGAAAAGACTTCAATCTGTTAGACGGATTTGTGTCTGCTCAAAATATTCATTTAAAATCTGATACGCTTACATTTGAGTTGGACAGCATCCAGTTAAGTCTCCGACAAAAAGCAGATAATCGCAAGAAACTATCACTTCAATCTGACTTGATTGTAGCCAAAATAGATGGCTATTTCAACCCCTTAGAAGTGCCTGATATGATGTTGGAGTATGTGAACAAACATTTTGACATTGCAGAATTTTTGGACGATAGTGAAGATGCTGTGGTGGTAGAACGTCCCCAAACTTTTTCACGTATTGCAGGGGAAGAACCCATTGCGCCCAAATTTGATTTTACCCTTGAAGCGGGAAACGTTTTGCCTTTGACTCAATTGTTTATCCCTCAATTGAAGCAGTTGGACACCTTGTATTTAGAGGGGACATTTAACGAGGCAAATGGTTTTTTGCATTTTGATAGCTACATTCCCAAAGTAGTCTATGGGGACTTGCTCTTGAATGGAGTAGAGTTGAATACTTCTGGAGATGATGATGAAATCAACTTGACTTTTCGGATAAATGCTATTGATATTGGCAGCAATATAAAACTTCCTCAGAGTATTTTGACTGCTGCAATGTTTGACAACAGGCTGTTAATTGGTGCTGATATTGAAGGAGATACAGTGCTGACGAAGCTACAAATGGAAGGTGAGGTATTGAAGCTAAGACCGAATCGTTACCAGTTTTCTTTGATACAAGATTTGCTACTCAACAAGAAAATATGGGAGGTAGAGGCTCGAAATGGAATCGTTTTTGGCCCTAAATTTTTGAATATACGTGATTTTACTTTGAGGTCGGGTAAGGAGCAACTTCGCATCAATAGCAAGAACTACGAGGATGCTCAAGCACCTATCAAAATCGACTTCACGAAGTTTGGTTTGGGCGAAATATCGAATCTATTGAACATGGAACGCCTACAATTTGGTGGAGCATTGAATGGACATATCACTCTTTCTGAACCTCTCGAAAACCTGCAGTTTACTTCCAACCTACGAGTAGATAGTTTGGTCTTGAATGATTTGCATTTGGGAAATGCACTGATGCTGGTGAACCAAGAAGGTGCGGATAAAATTGCGGTGAATGTGAACATTGCAGGGGGGGCAACTACGGGAAGTATTTTGGGAGATTATCAAATTCGCAGCAAAAGAATCAATTTGGACATCGGGATGCAGCAGTGGAAAATGGCATTGTTGGACCCTTTTGCAGTCAATTTGATAGAAGAAAGCGAGGGGACTTTTTCGGGTAAGTTGGCATTGAAGGGGACCTTGGAAGCACCGAATTTGACGGGACGTATCAAATTTGAGGAGGCGAGTACGGTGGTTGCTTTTTCCAAAACACGCTATTCTCTCGATAACCAAGAACTTACTTTTACCGAAAATTCGATACAACTCAACAATGTGGTGGTGAAAGACCAGTTGGAGCAATCCGCTATGGTTGTGGGGCGGGTATGGCATCAAAGTTTTCAAGACTTGCGCTTAGACCTTCGGGTAGAAACCGATAATTTTCACCTCTTGAATACGACGATTAAGGACAATGATTTTTATTTTGGTACTATCTTCATGGGGGCAAACATTACGGTGACGGGGCCTGTGGAACTGATGAAGATTCGAGGAAGTGCCAGAACGATGCCTGGTTCGACGCTCTATATCAATCAAGCGAGTGAAAGTATTGGGGGAGGAGAGGAGAGTTTTGTGGTGTTTGTGGATTTTTCGGAAATGGATAGCATCGTAGATACGGTGAATGTGGCGGATGCGGTTCGCCCCGAAATCAATACGAATGTGACGGGTTTTGATATTTTGGTGAATTTGGATGCTCGGACCAATGCCGAAATGCAGTTGATTATAGATCCGCTTTCGGATGACCGTATTATTTGCCGAGGGGAGGGGAATTTGACGGTGGAAATGACTCCTTTGGGGGACTTTTATTTGACGGGTAGATATACGATTGACCAAGGAAGTTACACGTTTACTTACGAAGGGCTTTTTCAGCGGGATTTTACGGTACGAAAAGGTGGTTACATAGATTTTGTGGGAGATTTGTTTGATGCTCGTATGAATCTGAGTGCGATTTACAAACTCAAAACAGGTACTTATGACTTGATTGCGAATGAAGTAAGTGACTTGAATTCGGCAGAAGCGAATACTGCTCGACGACCTACTCCTGTGGAGGTATTGATGAATTTGAATGGCGAATTGCTCAGCCCAGAATTGACTTTTGACATAGAATTGCCACAGGCTCAAGGCTCTATCACCAACAGTATGGTGCTGCGTAAACTGGATGAAATTAGGGAGGAAGAAGCGGAGCTGAACAAGCAGGTATTTGGTTTATTGCTGTTCCAAAACTTTATTGTATCACAAGCAAATGCAGATTTGGCTACTGCGGGAGAAAATATTGCCCTTTCGAGCGTAAGTAGTTTGATTACGAGTCAATTGAATAATTTGGTGGGTGGATTTAATAAGATTGTTGAAATTGGTATTACAGTGGATAGTCATACCTCACAATATGGTGATGGGAGTTCTGCGACTTCTACGGAACTGCAATTGGAACTCCGCAAACGTTTTTTCAATGACAGACTGACTTTTGAACTTGGGAGTAATGTGGACTTGTCGGGTGAACAGAATGTGAATGCTGATAATGCTGCTGTTGTGGGTGATTTTGTGGTGACTTATAAGTTGACAGAAGATGGGCGTTATTTGATTCGAGCGTTTAGCAAGAGGGATTTTGATGTGTTTAGTAATAGCAATGTGAGCGAGAATGGAGGAGGTATTTCTTTTCGTAATTCGTTGAAAAATAAACGGAAGGATCATTAGTGATTATGCGGAAAATCACTAATGTTTTGATAGTAAGGAATTTGAAGCCTCACTTCTCACATCTCATTTCTGTCTTCTCACTCACTTACTCCCGCATCAACGCCACCCTAAAATCGTGAAACTCCGCCTTCATCAACCCGTTTTTTACCGCAGGGTCACTGTTCATGATTTCCTGCGCTGCGGCTCTTGACTCGGCTTCAAAAACCACAATACCAAAGCCCAATTCTGGGTGGGGTGAACGTCCAGCCATGATGACAACTCCTTCTGCGGTCAGTTTTTTCAAGTAATTGAAGTGTACGCCAACGAGTGCAGATTGTTCTTTTGTCCATGCTTCGGGATTGCGTATTAACTCGGGGTCAGTCAGGGTGAGGATGTAAGCAAATTGTTGTTTTTCAGTTGGTTTATCCATCGTTTGGTCTTTTTTGATTTCTTCTTTTATAGGAATGTTTTCTTGGGTAGGAGTTTCCTTACTTTTGCCTGTAACAGCTGGATTGAAGGAATATTTTGAAGGTTTTTCAACAGTTGAGGGCTTCGAAATACTTGGTTTTGAAGAAGCGGAAGGTGCTTTTTTATTTGCCGAAGCATTTGCCATTTCGGTTGCATCGGGTATTTCTTTGGCGTAAGTATCTGAAGGTTTGATTTGAGGCAAGTAGGTTTGCATGTCGACCAATGCCAAGAGCCAAGTTTGTTGAAAATAATCATAAGCGGCATCCCATTCTCCATCTTGCCCCCAACCCAATTGGGTCAAGGTCACATCTGTTTGATCGGCAGTTCGGTAGAGAAATTCTACTGTCACCTTCGTTTTTTCGCCTTGGATACTTGGAAATTTTTCGGGAATGGCATACTCAAAAGAGAATGCCTGAAAAGGGGTGAAGGAAAGAATGGTGTTTTGCTTATTTGGCGAATTTTCTTTGTTGTAGAGGCTGACGTTGTAATTACCGCCTACTCGAAAATCAATGTCAGAATTGGCTGCAAAAAAACTTTGTACGCCTTTGTTGGTCGTCCATCCCCACCAAGCTTTTTCAATGGGTACTTCAACTGTTGCCTCGCTGATAAGAACTTTGGTGATGTCATTGGATTGGGGAAGAGCAGTATTGGGCAACAAAAGGAATAGGCTGAACAAACAGCAGAAAAAGAATGGGTAAGAATAGGTCATGTTGATTGGTTTGAGGTTTTCGGGGGCTTCTTGTAATGTAAAGAAACAGAAGACTTTTTTGTTTAGAATTTGCCACAAAAAAAGGAGCAGCCATCGCATGAAAATGAATCATTCGATTAGCTGCTCCCAACAAATAAAATTTTACGTCCTTATTAACCAATTCTTTGTCTTATCGATAAGATAATTTTGGTTTTGAATTTGTGCTTTGAGTTTTTAATAATGGTGAATCTCCATGTTTTTTCCAGACAAACTGATATTGGAGTTTCTGTCAGAAAAAGTCAAATTGAAAGATGCACCATGCCCCAAATGGTCACCAAAAAAGCGGATGTATTTATCCTGCATATCTTTTGGAACTCCTGAGCCATTCACCTTCATGTTTCGGTGATTGTATTTCACCTTTACCTGTCGAGTATTCTTGCTCACCAAACCATCATCCTCCAACATTTCTCGGAGTTCAGAGGTCATTTCCTTCAAGCTTATTTCGGTATCTCTGTCGTCACCTTCTCGCATCCTACTCGCCTCTTCATGTGCTTCTTCATACGCATCTTCAAATCTATCCAATTCTTGCTCATAAGCATCTATCTCGCCTTCATAGTTTTTGAAGTGAAATTCATATTCCCTTGCCTGTTTTTCACATTTTTGTTCCCACTCCTTCATTTTCTGTTCATAGGCTTGTCCCCATTCCTTGCCCCATTTCTCTCCCCACTGTTCGCCCCATTCTTCCCACTTCTCAGCCCATGCCTCAATTTTTTCTTCATCCCAATCTTTCTCAATTTTCTCACCCCATTTTTCGCCCCACTCTTCCCACTTCTCAGCCCAATCCTCCATTTTGTCCTCAAATGCAGAAAGGTTGTCTTCGTTCCATTCAAAATGGTGCTCGTGTTCATCCTCCATCTCGTCTTGCCATTCTTCCAACTCATCCTCATAATTCTCCAATGCAGCCTCATATTTCTCGATAATGCGCTCTATTTCATCCTCATCCATGTCTTGAAGGTTTTTCATGCTTTCCTTCAATTCTTGCTGACGAGCAGCAATTTCTTCCTTCAATGGTTTCAATTTGGCTTGCAGTTCCTGTCTTTTGATAGAATCCAATCCTACTGGAATCTTCAATTTTAGGATTTTGGTAGGAGGTTTGATTTTGTATTTGGACTTATGTTTCGATTTGAGTTTTTGCTTCAGAATCAATGCGTCTTTATCCTTGTCTTTTCCTATGATGATTCGACGGGGAGAGTCTCCTTCATCGTCCATATAAAAAAAACTGGGTGAATCGCTCGAAATTATCGTTTGAATATCAGGCTGTTCTGCTATCATTGCAGTAAAGTCTGGTTGTTCAGCAATCATAACGTGAACATCGGGAAGTCCTGTAATGAGTGAAGTCAAATCATAAAAACCGTTAGCAATGAAATCTGGAAGAATAGGAGCCTCAGGTGGAGCAGGAAGCTCTGGCAAATGAATAGGGAGTTTTGGCATAGGAGGCAAAACCAAAGGTAAATCCTGCAAGGAAGGAACTGGAGGAGCAGGAGGAGCGAGAGGTGCAATGACATAGCCATCTTTGCTCTTCAATACCATCTTTTGAACCTTTGCGTTTCGCTTCTCGACTTCTTTTATAATTTTCTTTTCGAGCTTCGCTCTTTCTTTTTCAACACGTTTCAATTGTTTCTCAGCTCTTTTGGTAGAATCTGCGGTAAGTTCAACGAATGCACCGCCCATGTCTTCTGCCACCAACTTCAAATCTTCTACCATAGAATCAATGAATATACTGACCTCTTTTTCAGCCGCTTCAATACTGGAATGTGAAGTCCAAGAAAAAGCCAAAAGCGCAATCACCAACATCATTGAAGCGACCCAGCCATCCACAAAATTGAATTGTTTTTCATTTGGACTGAAAAGCCTTTGAATCCTCGCCATCAAATTGTCCTCTTTACCATTGCCTGCAAAAGCAGCTGCAAGATGAGGAATCTGTTGGAGGCGTAGGGATTCAATTTGTGTCAACGCTTTGGCATACACCATGCGGTCACCACACATATCAATCGCCAAATCGTCACAACAATGCTCACGAGTTGCTTGCATTTTGTTGGAGAGCCACCAAGCAGCAGGATGGTAAAAAAGCACGATTTCGACAAAAGATTGGAGAATATTCACCAAGTAATCATTGCGGTAAATATGCGCCAATTCATGCGCCAAAATCGCTTCTACTTGTGAAGGATTCAAACCCGTCAATGCGCCAATAGGGAACAAAATCAAGGGTTTGAAGTGACCAATCACCATAGGAGACTGCACAGCTGCTGACTCCAATAAGCGAATGGATTTTTTGAGCCCAATTTTGGTACAAATGATGTCCATTTTTTTCTGCCAATGTGCTTCCACAGGAAATACATCCCGCTTCCGAAGCCTTTGGATATAAGCAAAACCACCTGCAAAACGAATGCTAAACAGTAGACAACCAATCAACCACAAAACCACAATCAAAGACATGTAATCATTCGCCATTAAAGACAAGTCGCCAAAAAAGGCGGATACCGAAGTCTCCGCCTCACGAGTTTCGCTTGCAATGTTTTCTAAGAAAACCAGTTCAACTATATCGTTGTTTTCATTTTGTATCTCTATAGGAATGACCCAATCAACAGTGGTTTCGTTGTTTTGGTGCAAATAAAAGAAGGTTGCCAAGCTGCAAGCCAATACTGCAAACAATGCCGATGTATAGACATTGTATTTGAGTTTAGAACTTGGGTTTTTGAATATGGAGAGTAGCAATGCCACGATGACGACAACAACTGCACCCTGCCAGATGGAATGGAGAATGGTCCAGCCGATTGCATTGACCAAAGATTCATCGAACATATTTTGAAGGTAATTCATTTCTTTTGGTTTTGGTGATAAATAGGAATTGATAAAAATTAGGGCGAGAATAAAATTAGTTTAAGAACAAATGAAAATCTTAAAATGCTTTTTTTAAGTACAGAGTAACGTAGATATTCTTAATATCAATCTATGGCAAAATTCGCCGATTTACATCCCCCTAAGTCCCCCTTCAAAGGGGGATTTTCTCATTATTAGTGAATTCCCCCTTTGAAGGGGGTTGGGGGATGTTGCGTTAGTTTTGAAGTATTATCAAAAACTTTCATTGCAATGTATTAAGAATCGATTTTTGCATTTTAATTTTCACCCATTGTTAGGCATCTTTTTTATCCTCCAATTCATCTAAATAACTGCGTATCTGCTTCAATTCTTCAGGTGTCGTCTCGCTTCTACCCAATGCTTGCATGACCAACTTCATGGCAGAACCTTTGAAAGTAGTATTCAAAAAACGCTCTAATAGAGAATTTTGAGCCACTTTTTCGCTTACATTGGCTTCGTAAATATGTGTGCGGCTGGAATCGTCTCGTATTACCAAACCCTTTTCATTCATCAATTGCATGATTTTGAGGGTCGTGGTATAACCAATCTTCTTTTTGCTGTCAGCTCTTTTGTTGTTCAACAGTTCGTTGACCTGTCTCACCGTAGATGCCTTGTGTTCCCACAAAACTTGTAAGATTTCCAACTCTGACTCAGTGGGTTTCGATTTCATAAAAAATGAAGGTTTGTTAAATTATTGAATCCAATCTATCTACGATTAGTTTCGTACTTCAAAGATATACGAAGTATTTCGTAATGGCAAATCTTTTTTACGAAAAGTTTCGTAGATAAGGCTTGGATTACCTTTAGGTGAACTTGTTTGAGTTGTAATATTTTGATAAACAGTGTTTTGAAGCTTAGTGCTAAGAAGTGTTAAATTCTGTTCAACTTTTTGAATGATGTTCTGTTTACAAGAAGGCTTTGGAGAATTTCAAAATCTTCAAAGCCTTTTTTTTGGTAAAAGCCAGGCGGTGAAGATTCCAAAGTTATCATAGAACTTATTTAATTTTCAGAAAATTTTGAAAATTCAAATGAACCATAGTATATTGCAGGTGTAAACTAGATGTAGTTTTGTGCTTGAAGTAGCGAAATTATTTTTTTTCAAATACTTGCTTATTTTTGCACTGCATAAGAATCTTACAAAATTGGCTTTAGCCCAAAAAGCCCAATTTTTCAGGTTTGGGGTGTAAGATTCCGTTTTAGCAAGAAAAAAAAATGTTATTACCTTTTTTTAATGACTAAGTAAATGATTTTTAGGAAAATAAGATTTAGATTAATATTTAATTCAATTATTTTTTTTGTATATTTGCACTATGTTTAGAAGGGAAGCCAATATAAAAAAAGTAGCACATAAATTTAGATTGTACGAGAGTAAATCTAAATGTAGAGCTATTGATTCTCTTTTGCGAACAACAGGTAAAATGTGGAATATGGCTTTGGGCGCAATCAAAGAACACTACAAGAAAACGGGCAAATATCTATCTCCTAAAGAAGTGTATGCAGTCTTGAAAAAGGAAAGAGCATCAAATGCGTATTGGCAGATGATTAACTCACAAACCATGCAAGAGATTGTTCAACGGTTGGATGCTGCCTACCAAAGATTCTTTAAGAAATTAGCCAACCGACCTCCTAAGTTCAAATCGTCCATGTACTTTCAGTCATTGGTCTTAAAAGTATCTGGCTATAAAGTCCGAGCGAACGAACTAATCCTCCCAATTGGGAAGGGTAAAAATAAGAAGGTAAAACAATTTAGATTCATCAATTCAAGAGACCAAAACTACTACCATGAAAACTCGAAACAAAGAAATATATTTAACGCAAGGATAAAAAGGGATTTGCATGGAAGGTATTGGGTCATATTTACAGTGACAGAACCAAAACAAACCTATAAGACACGAAAAACAAGGGGTGCAATAGGAGGAGATTTTGGTTTAAAAACGTATATGACTACCTATAATGGGAAGCAATTTTCGGAAATAGAAAACCCTCAATTCTTAAAATCTAATTTAGAGCGTTTAAGGGAAAAGTCCAAAGCTCATTCTCGAAAAAAGAAAGGTTCAAAGAACAGAAAAAGAGCCAAAAAGGAACTGGGTAAAGTGTATCAAGATGTAAGCAACAGACGTTCAGATTGGCAGTGGAAGTTAGCTCATGAACTATGTGAGAACTTCAAATTCATCGGTTTAGAGGACTTGAATATGAAAGCTATGCAGAGGGTGTGGGGAAGGAAGATTTCGGATTTAGGACATAGTGGTTTCGTTGATAAGTTGAAACACGTTGCTACCAAATACGGTACGGTGATTCAAGAAGTGGATAGATTCTACGCCTCCTCCAAAACTTGTAGTAAGTGTGGCAAGAAGAAAAAGGATTTGTCATTGAAGCAGAGAACCTACACCTGTGCTAAGTGTGGGTATTCGATTGATAGGGATAGAAACGCTGCTATCAACATTAGAAAAGAAGCTATTAGGGTATATTCCCAATAGCCGAAAGAAAACAGGTTGGGGAATCGACCTGTGTGGAGGTGGTGTAAGTGGCGGATTTATTCGCCCGACTACCTACGAAGCAGAATCCCAATCCTCTAGGTTTGGGAGTATTTCAACACGATACTCAACCTGCTCCAAAACCAAAATATATGGAGTACCATACATCCATGAACATCAAAAGAAAAAAATTGCGATGAGAAGCAAAGACAAAATGATTTCGGGTTTTTCTAAATTGGGTAAGAGAGAAAAAATTGCTTGGTTGTTGAAGCACTTTTTTACTTCAAATCCCATTGAAGTTACCAGAGAATTTGCCAGTTTTTGGCATACCAATGAAGAAGCCCAAAACATGTTTGATGGCATCAGCGAAAACACCATCACCAATTTTTACATGCCTTTTGGTGTAGCTCCCAACTTCATGATAGATGGCAAACTGTATTGTGTGCCAATGGTTATCGAAGAAAGTTCAGTTGTTGCGGCTGCTTCGAGTGGTGCAAAATTTTGGCTGAATCGGGGTGGTTTCCATACCGATATTGTTTCTACTGTTAAGTCGGGTCATGTGCATTTTATGTGGCATGGAGAGACCTACAAGTTTCTTCAATTTTTTGATAGCATCCGAGCCGATTTGCGTTTTGGAGTAAAAGACCTCACCCGCAATATGGAAAAACGAGGTGGTGGTATCAAAGGAATTGAACTTTTACACCGCCCCGAAATTGAATCGGGTTATTACCAAATCAAAGTAGATTTTGAGACTTGTGATGCGATGGGAGCCAATTTTATCAATTCTGTCTTGGAGAGTTTTGGCAAAATATTGAAGGAAAAAGCCAAAGATTATTTTGAAGGAAAAGACAAGGATGTCAATGTCATCATGGCGATTTTGTCCAATTATACACCAGAATGTTTGGTGCGGGCTTGGGTAGAATGTCCTATTGAGGATTTAGGGAATTTTCCGAACGATATTTCTGCAAAGGAATTTGCCTACAAATTCAATCAAGCCATCCATATTGCCCGAAACGACCACTTTAGAGCAACCACCCACAATAAGGGAATCTTC
>JBGCDY010000600.1:0-5720 GCA_045105835.1 Chitinophagales bacterium | reverse complement strand
AGTTTGTTTGGGAGTGTGACCGTGGTATTTTTTGAAAGCACTGATAAAATGAGATACATTTTCATAACCCACATGGTAGGCAATATCCGCCACACTTTGGTTCCCTTTTTCCAACATTTCCTTTGCTTTTTTCATGCGTTCTTGGCTAATCCATTTGTGTGGAGAAACCCCGAACTTTGCTTTGAATTCCCTACGAAAAGTAGATAAGCTTCTGCCTGTCAAATAGGCATAATCTGCTACGGTTAAAGACTTGTCAAAATTTTCACTCATAAAAACTCCTAAGTTTTGAGGGTTTTGATGTTGGGTGAAATGCTGCAATTGAGACAGTACATTGAGGTGTTCATTTTCTGCAATGGCAAGAGTCAAAAACTCCATTATTTTCACTTTGAATACTTGGCTATTTTCCTTTTTTACAACTTGAGAGAGGTACTGCAAAGATGTTAAGTATTGAAGTATAGCAGGACTACAGGGAATATTGAAGGAGGATTTTAGAGGCAGGTTTTGTGGAGGAGAATTGTATAAAGAAAGCACTTCGTCCAATAATTGGTTTTCAAAATACAAATGATAAGATTGAAAGCCATTTTGATCCGATAAGATATCTGTAACGGTATAAATCCCCTTTTTGATAAAACCAATTTCACCCTGTTTGATGTGGATAACTTGCCCATCATTACTTATAATTCTTTGTTTGCCAGCGATTATGATAGATACAGCATGCATGGAAACATAGCTTTGTCTGTTGATAAGTGCTTGCTCCAATTTTTTTCGCAATATCGAAAAATGCTTGTTCTGATGTAATACTTCTACAAAGGGTTCACTGTATAGTCGATTGGGAATGATAATCATTTATGGAAGGGGTTGAAGGTTTTGTTTTTGAATTGTGGTGAAATTCTAAACTAACAAATGTTAGTTAGTGTTCTTGAAAGGTGCAAAAAATGCTTAATTTTGTTCTAAAATAGCTTAAAGATAAAATTTATGCTCGAAGTCGAAGAAGTGTTTAAGGTCGAAGAAAAAATTCTTTTGAAAGCCTATGAGTTGATGCAAATGGTAAAATGTATGGCGGATACTTACGAAGACCATCGCTATACCTGCAAATATGTTCATGCGACTGCCAAAGGGCATGAAGCAATTCAATTGGCATTGGGACTTCAACTAAAAACATACGACTATGTGAGTCCTTATTACCGAGACGATGCAATGTTGTTGGGAATGGGTTTTGAAGCCTATGATTTGATGCTGCAATTGCTGGCAAAAGCAGACGACCCTTTCACCGCAGGACGAGCCTATTATTCCCACCCTTCCTCCAAACACAAAGATTTCCCTAAAATTATTCAACAATCGAGCGCTACAGGAATGCAGGTTATTCCAACCACAGGCGTAGCACAAGGCATTCAGTATAAGGAGGATAGAGGCTTACTGGAAAATGGAGCAAGACCAGTTGCAGTGTGTTCTTTGGGGGATGGCTCGGTGACAGAAGGCGAGGTTGCCGAAGCATGGCAATTTGCGGCTTTGAAGCAGTTGCCCATTTTGTATTTGGTACAAGACAATGATTGGAGTATTTCGGCAACGGGTGCAGAAACACGTAGTTCGGATGCCTATGAATATGCAGGAGGTTTCAAGGGTTTGAAGCGAATTCGTGTAGATGGGAGCGATTTTTTTGCAGCTTATGAAGCGGTACAAAAATGTCTTGCTCATATTCGTGAATACCGCAGCCCTGTGGTTTTACATGCTAAAGTCCCTCTTTTGGGACACCATACTTCGGGGGTTCGGAAGGAGTGGTATAGGGACGATTTAGAAAAACATACCTTGAGTGATCCTTTAAGCAAACTCCACGAACGCTTATTAGCAGATGGAATAGAGGCTAAGGTTTTGGCTGACATAGCGGTGAGAGGGGAGGCAAAAATCAAAAAAGCTTTTGAGCGAGCAGCAGAAGCTTCTAATCCTGATCCTGATACCTTATTACAGCATGTATATGCTCCCGCAGCAGTGACAGAAGAACGAGGGGAACGATCACCTGAAGGAGGACGCAAGGTGTTGATGGTAGATGCGGCTTTGTATGCAATGGACGAAATTTTGGATACCTATCCAGAAGCTATTTTTTATGGTCAAGATGTAGGAATAAGGTTGGGTGGTGTATTTAGAGAGGCTGCAACGCTGGCGCAAAAATATGGCAGTGATAGAGTCTTCAATACGGCTATTCAAGAAGCTTATATCGTTGGTTCTACGGCGGGCATGTCGGCAGTGGGTTTGAAGCCAATTGTGGAAATACAGTTTGCAGATTACTTTTGGCCCAGTATGAATCAGTTGGTGACCGAAATTGCAAAATCTTGTTATTTGTCGGCAGGGAAGTATCCTGTTCAAACCTTGATTCGTGTTCCTGCGGGTGCTTATGGTGGAGGAGGCCCTTACCATTCGGCTTGTATTGAGTCGAGTATTTTGAATATTCCAGGTATCAAAATTGTTTTTCCCTCGAATGCAGCAGACATGAAAGGCTTATTGAAGTCTGCGTTCTTAGATCCAAACCCAGTTATTTTGTTTGAACACAAGGGTTTGTATTGGAGCAAGGTAATGGGAACTGCGGATGCAAAAACGATTGAACCCAGTGCGGATTATGTGATTCCATTGGGAAAGGCTCGAATTGCTCAAGAAGCAAGCGAAGAACAGTTAAAAGTGGGAAATACGGTGACGGTGATTACCTATGGAATGGGCGTTTATTGGGCGAAAACTGCGTCTAAAAAGTTTGAAGGCTCAGTGGAAATCGTTGACTTACGTACTTTGAAGCCTCTGGATGAAGAAACCATCTTTGCATCTGTCAAAAAACACAATAAAGCATTGGTTCTGACGGAAGAGCCTCTTGAAAATTCTTTTGCAGAAAGCCTTGCAGGGCGTATTTCACAAAAATGCTTTGCAGATTTAGATGCTCCTGTGGCTACTTTGGGGGCTGCAAATGTTCCTGCTGTTCCTATGAACACTGTTTTGGAACAGGCAATGTTGCCCAATGCTAAAAAGGTAGCACAAGCGATTAAGGATTTATTGGAGTGGTAAAGGGCTGCGTGAAAAACATATTTTTCACATAATTTTTTTCTTACTGAATTCTTGTACTAATCATTCGGGTAAGTACATCAATCGCTACTTCATTTTCTCCTCCTCTTGGCACTATGATGTCGGCATAGCGTTTGGCGGGTTCGATGAATTGTTGATGCATAGGTTTGACCGATTTTTCATAACGCTCCAAAACTTCTCTTACGTTTCGACCCCGCTCCAAAATATCTCGGTGAATCACCCGAATCAAACGTTCGTCCGCAGCTGCATCTACATACACCTTGATGTCCAAAAAATCTCTAAGTCGGGGATGTGTCAGAATAAGAATTCCTTCTACTATCACCACATTTTTGGGCTGCATAGGAATTGTTTCTTCAGAACGGGTACAAGTAAGGTAGGAGTAAATAGGAATTTGGACAAGCGAACCTTGTTTTAGGTTTTTGACATGTTTGACCAATAAGTCGAATTCAATGGCGGAAGGATGATCAAAGTTTAATTTTTGCCTTTCGGACATAGGCATGTGGCTGTTGTCCTTGTAGTAATTGTCTTGAGGAATAACCGATACATTCGCCTCTGGAAGACGAGCCATAATTTTTCTCACTACGGTTGTTTTTCCTGCCCCTGTTCCTCCTGCAATACCAACGACTAACATTTTAAAAAATATTTCATGTTTAAAAAAAGACTAAACTGTTGAGTTTAGTTCAAAAAACTCCATTCAATAGTCAAATAAGTAAGTCAAATTTAGTGTGAATGCCACATTTACGTAAGAAAAGTAAAAAGGTTTCAAAAATTGGCATTTTTTTTGACTTAATCATTGCACGTGCAAATTATTTAATTTAACTTTATACGAAGTTAAAGCTTTTAAAAGTAGCAAATGCTATTACAGAAGTCATTTTTTAGAAAAATGCTCTGTATCTATCTGTTACAAATATGTTGTTTTTTAAGTCGTTTTTACTGCGAAAATAACTGTAAAAGCTCAACTTTTGACTTTTGGATATTATTTTACGATCTTTTTCCCGTTACAGATCAAAAATTTTGAACATCCACCCCATAAGATATCAGTCATTAAACTAAGACAAATTGGTTGTATGTGTGTGTAAAACAGCTCAACTTAATTTAATGCTAAAACTAGGTGTTCATGAAACTTATTAAGACACAACTATGTTGTTTGCTGTTACTACTATTGAATAGTTTTTGTATTCAAGGGCAGACAGATTTACATAGGGCAGTATTTGACAATGATTACATAAGTATAGAGGAATTGCTTCAAGGAGGGCTCAACCCATTTACAGTGGAATCTTCAGAGTCTAATTTGATACAAGAGGTTGTTGCGTCTAACAATTTTCATTTATTAAATGTAATACTTAAAAATACACAAACCCTATCTGCTGCTAATATCTACACAATCTTTTCAATTGCAATTAATGAAAAACAATCAGATTTCGTTGAGTATTTGTTGGAAACAAATACCCACAAAAATATCGACCATCTGAGTATGTACAACTTAGCTGCTCTGGCGACACAACACGACGATGCCTACAGCTATGAATTACTTGCTGAATATTTACCAAATATAGACAATGCCTACATGGATTTTCTATCTATGGCAGTAAGTAGCAACAGGTTTGATGTGTTTCAATTTAAAAAAAAAAAAAAAAAAGTCAAAGTATCAGAAAGGTTTAATGACGGTGAAAAGAACTCATTGGTCAGTCAAGCTGCGAATAGCTTTTCTATCCTTACCTTTCTTATCAATCAAAATGCGGATGTAAACGCTGCTAATGCAAGTGGTGAAACAGCATTACATCTTACGAATAGCTTGAAAGTTGCTAAGTTGTTGGTTAAAAATGGAGCAGATGTAAATGCTCAAGACAACCAAAACCACACACCTCTCTACTATGCAAAACAACAAAAAGACACCGATATGATTCGGTTTTTGGAAAGTGTGTCGAAATAAAAAGAGTCTATAATAAATATTGTCTCTGCTCCATATTAAATGTGACTAGAAAGCTACTATACACCAGCAAACCAGTTTTCACATTTAGTATGGGGCTTTTCGTTTTTAATAGGAACTAAACTTCTTCAATTTCTGTTAGCCTACAAAATTTTTCTCCATATTTGCATTTCCATTTTTACTAAATACTGTATTCAAAAGTAATCTTACTGATTGCATAAAAGTATATCCATGAACTTTATAGAAGAACTTCGGTGGCGAGGAATGCTTCACAACAGCACTCCAGGAGTAGAAGAGTTATTGACAAAAGAAAAGCCTGTCGCTGCTTATTTGGGCTGTGACCCTACCGCTCCTTCTCTCACCATTGGGAATTTGGCTTCCTTGATGATGTTGATTCACTTCCAAAAAGCAGGTCACAAGCCAATCGCCTTAGTTGGTGGTGCAACTGGAATGGTGGGAGATCCATCTGGGAAATCTGCGGAGCGTGAATTGAAGTCAGTGGAGGAATTGAATTACAATGTTGCCCAACAAAAGAAAATACTTCAAAAACTACTCGATTTTGACCATCCTGTGAATGGAGCAGAACTGGTCAATAACTACGATTGGTTCAAGGACATTCCAGTACTTTCCTTTCTTCGAGACATTGGAAAACATTTGACTGTCAATTATATGATGGCAAAAGATTCGGTCAAGAATAGATTGGAAACAGGGCTTTCTTTTACCGAAT
>JBGCDY010000599.1:0-8168 GCA_045105835.1 Chitinophagales bacterium | reverse complement strand
GTATTGGTGCTGTTGTTGTAAGTCCCCTGGCTAGGATTGCTACTAACAAAACTAACTCCCGCTGGAGGATTGAGCAATACACTTACACCTGTTGCTGTATCTGGACCATTGTTTTGTAAGGTAGTTGTATAGGTAATTTGATCCCCAACGCTTGCCTCACTTACGTTTGCTATTTTTGACAAACTTAAATCAGCTATCAAAGTACTTGGGGGGGAAACGGTTGCACTGGCTTCGTCGTCTTCATTGGGAGTATTGTTGGTGTCATTGCCTGGTGTAGAGTCTGGGTCGTCCACATCTGAAGTGGCTACTTGTGCGAAACAAGTTATTGCTTGAGCAATGTTGTCAACTTCGACTACAAGCGTCAAGGAGGGATTCATACCGCTCATGACAGTTCCAAGTGTCCATATGTTGGTATTGCTATTGTAAGTACCTTGGCTGGCATTGGCACTTACAAAACTAACACCGACTGGAGGATTGACCAATACACTTACACCTGTTGCTGCATCTGGACCACTATTGTGCAGAGTAGTGGTGTATGTGATTTGATCTCCAACATTTGCTTGGCTTACGTTGGCTGTTTTCATCAAGCTGAGATCGGCAATAGGAATGGCAGGTGCTTCGACAGTTGCACTGGCTTCATCATCCTCATTTGGAGTATTGTCTGTATCATTGCCTGGTGTAGAGTCTGGATCTCCTACATCTGAAGTGGCTACTTGTGCGAAACAAGTAATGGCTTGGTCAATATTGGTGACTTCGACTACAATGGTCAATGTGGGATTCATACCACTGCCAACTGTTCCAAGTGTCCAAGTATTGTCAGTGCTGTTGTAGCTGCCTAATGTTGCATTGGCATTAACGAAGCTAATACCTGTCGGAGGGTTTACATCTACGGTTACTCCAGTAGCATCATCAGGGCCATTGTTGTGTAAAACAAGGGTATAGGTGATTTGATCTCCAACATTTGCTTCGTTTACGTTGGCAGTTTTACTCAAAGTAAGGTCAGCAGTAGGCTCGATACTGCCTCCAATGGTTGCAGCCGCCTCATCGTCTTCATCGGGGGTATTGTCTGTATCATTCCCTGGTGTAGAGTCAATGTCATCTGGATTGGCTGTTTGCACTTGTGCAAAATTGGTGATAGGTCCTGGCACGTTTAGGATAAATAAGTTAAAGTCAAAAGTGACAACTTCGCCAGGGGCAAGTGTCCCTATTGTCCAAACCCCAGACCATACAGAATAGGTTCCTTTGGAGGTGGAATGACTGGTATATGCCATGCCATCAGGAACTTGGTTTTTAACAGTTACATTGTTTGCCGTAACGTTTCCTTTGTTTTCTATTGTAACTGTGAATATTCGATTGGTAAAAGGAGATAAGCTAGGGTCGTTAACGGTCTGCGTTAATTCTAAATCTACACCATCTGTTCCATTGGAGCAGGGACTGGGTGCTGTGACAATCGCATTGGATTGACAATCCGTATCTCCTCTGTCTTCGATATTGAAGTTGAGATTTCCTGCACTAATCGCATAACCCGAAAAAGTGGAGGTCAAGCCATAATCTCCTGATACAGATACTCCATTGATATTCGCTTCCCATCCATCAGGACTGCTGCATTCATTGCCTTGAATAGTCAAATCAAAACTGAAGGTGTCATCTGTACCCATATCAGGTGTACCGTTATCATTGCACTGAATATTGCTTACTGTTGGAGTGATTTCACAGCTGTTTAGCAATGGTCCTGTGCATCCTTTTATACTAATGTCATCAATGTTCCAAGCAGATTCACAAGCAGTGTTGTCGGCCTGACAATAGGCTCGCAACTCAAAACGAAAGGTACTTGTACTTGTAATGTTAAAATCTGGATCATTGGAAAAATCGAAGGTCTCCAAAGTCCAATTTAATTCAGTAGGTATCTCTTCTTCTGAATAAATCAATTGATTGTCTTTATAGACTCGAATGAGGTATTTGGTAGGATAGCGATTTTGCCCATAATCTACTCCAATCAAATTGTAGAAGGTTGGAGATTTTTCGTAAAACTGAAGGCTACTTAATTGACCTATATCTGATGGATTTAAGGTGACTTCAAATTTTAATGCGTTGGTTGGGTTGTAGTCTAATGCGCTACAACCTTCCTGTGTTCCAATGCTAAGGGCTATATTTCCATCAAAACCCACTGCACAGGAATGCTTTCCATTGTCTCTCCAAAGGTTGGTGGCAGAGACGTTTGTAAATCCTCCATTGTTAGGATAAATGGGAGTAAGCTCTGAGTAATCATCATCTATTAGCCCTTCTTCACAAGCTTCCATGTCCCATAGAACTAGATTAACCTGATTGCAATTGGGACTTCCACAGCCGTTTTGAGCTTGCAAGGAAATAGTTAAGAAAAATGTAGCAAGAAGCCCCCAAATTAATAAATAGTTCTTTCTGACTTCTTGCCTGATTTGGGGCGAAACAAAATAATATATGAACACTTTTTTCATGCCTGTAAATTTAATATAAATATTATGAAATTGTTTTACATAATCCAATTAGCGAGCTTTTGCACAAACAAAAGAACTCAAGAATGGGAAATGCATCTGAAAGGCAGGGAAAAATTCTTACAAGTTGATGGAATGACCTAAAAGAAATGTCTAATTATTGAATGTCGGGACTAAAAGAGTAGATGAAATGTGGGGAAAATTTAATTAATATTGTGGATTATTTTTTCCAAAAAAAAATAACTACTAATTCTGGGAGTAAATTTACAAGCTTTATACCAAAAGGGTGATTCTAAGAACTATTTTTTGTTCAAAAAAAAACAAAAAATTTTAACCCTAAATAAGATTAATAAAATTATTTATTAATATACAAAACGCTATTTGTGATTAAAAAGTAATGTTTTTCATTGTTCAAAGTATTGGTTTAATTTTTTGTTCTAAATAACACATTGTGGGCATTACATTGACAAGAATGCGATTCTAAGGAGGGAATGTTTGTTGAAGAGGGAATCACTTGCAGGAGAGGGTGTATAGTTTTGTATGGTGATTATATTTTGAGGAATCATTTGACTTGTAAATATTGGCTTGCAGGAAGTAGGGGAGTAGGTTTTTCGTTGTTTACTTCCTAATGAATTCATCTAATGCAAAAAAAAATGGCGTGTACACGCTTTTATTTCGTGTATATACACCGCAAAATCAATAGAGATGCCTTAGGTGAAGCCGTTTTCTGAACTGCAAATTTGCTCTTTAAGTAACAACGAAAAAATAAGTTGAACATTTGAGATAAAGACCTTTGAAGTTTCTTTTTTGAAGAGGATTGATTTTCATTGTAATCGAGCATCTTTAAAACAAAACTTCAAAAGTCTAATTGTAGGAGTTATTTTTTGACCATTACTAAGCGAATTATTTTCAACTTCTAATAGTTGGATTAACTATCCTCCTACTAAGTAACGAATGAAAACCCAAACTACTTCTTAACCAAGTAGTTTGGGTTTTCAAATCTGGGACTTATTTTTTGAGCGTTCCTAAAGCAAAACTATTCCTACGAAATACGATTTTTTCATGATTGGACTAAATTTAGTTGTTTGAAAATATTATTGATGTTTGAAGGTGAATACTCGCAAAAATTTGCTTATTGTCTTTTGGTAAGGTGATTTCGACTAAAGTATCGTTTTTCTCTTTGTAGAGGATAATGCCAATGCTTGGGTTTTCTTCCTCCAATTTCTCATATCGGTCATAGTAGTTCACATACATTTGTATCTCCCCAATTCAATCATCACAGATTTGTTCAACTACGAAATAGATATTCTTTTTGTAGAAGAAGGCTAAGTTTCATTAGCTGAATTGAACTCCAAATGGAAAGTAAAAGTCGTGGTGGAATTATCTACAGGAATTGTATTGGAGGCAGAGGAGTCTGTTGTGGTGGTCAAACCTTGCCACAAATGCTGCACTTCCTACTACATTTGTTGCATCATCCTATTTACCTGAGCTTCAAGGTTCTTTTTCGTAGCAAAAACCTTTTATTGCATCATGGATAACAGCTAATTTGTATTTTCTAATTCACGCTGCAAACAATGATGTACGACCAAAGGAACTTACTACAAACACTGCTTCTTCTATTGCTAAGCTTTTCTGTCCATTTTCAGGCGTTTTCCCAGAGCGTATATGAAGAAAAAGATGGATTGTTGGTTCTCGAAATGGAAACAGCTCAATTAGAAGCGCATTGGAAAATGGACAATTCTGCCTCCAAGCATACAGGTGAAGGATATATTTATTGGGAGGGAGAACAGTTTTTGGAAGAAACAGGACAGGGGGAAATTACCTACCCAATTTATATCCACACCCCAGGAACCTACCGAATTATTTGGCGCATGATGGTCGGAAAGGGCGAAGACGTAACCGATCACAATGACAATTGGCTGAAAATAAATGCCGATCGTTTTTATGGGCAAAAAGCAGATGGACATCGAGTCATGCCAAAGCCCAACTGTGAAAAATTAGAGGAATTTGACTGCCCCAATGGTGCGACAACAAACGGTTTTTTCAAGGTATATGGTCAGGATTTGAAGTTCATTTGGCAAGCTGCCACAAGCGACAACGATGGACATGATTTGTTTGCCGAATTTGAAAAACCAGGACATTATACCATCACCATCAATGCCCGTTCCTCCTTTTGCTACTTGGATAGAATGGTGCTGTTTCACACCGAAAAAGTCACCGAAAAAGAAGCAACCGACCTCTCTCAAGCGGCGACTCAAGCCACGACCCAAGCTATTCCAAGGCGACAAACAAGTGTTTCTATTGAAGGAAATCAATTCTACCTCAACGGAGAATTGACCTACAAAAACCGCTTTTACAAAGGACATAAAATTGAAGGCTTGCTATTCAATGCCCGTTTGGTACAGGGGATTTTTGACGATTTGAATCCTGAATCTCGTGCAGGATTTGTCTATCCCGACACCAAAGTTTGGAGTGCCGATAGAAATACAGACGAATTTGTGGCGGCAATGGAATCTTGGCGAGAACATGGACTATTGGCATTTACCCTCAACCTCCAAGGGGGAAGCCCGCTTGGGTACGGCAATAAAAACTGGGTCAATTCAACATTTGATGAAAGAGGAGCTTTGCGACCTGCGTATATGAACCGCTTAGAACGTGTACTCGATAGGGCAGACGAGCTTGGAATGGCTGTCATTTTGGGCTATTTCTACTTTGGACAAGACCAACACTTGGCAGATGAAATAGCAGTCATCAATGCTACTGACAACATCACGAACTGGCTTCTGGAGCAGGGATACGACAACATTCTCGTGGAAATTACCAACGAATGTGACATTCACTACGACCACCCAATCCTCCAACCCGAACGAATCCACGAACTGATAGAACGGGTACAAAAAAACAAACAAAATGGCAAGCGGCTACTCGTCAGCACGAGCTATTCAGGAGGGAATTTGCCTCGCTCCAATGTAGTACAAATTGCGGATTATCTTTTGCTTCACGGCAATGGCGTGGAGGACCCTGTGAGCATCACAAAAATGGTGGAAGAGACGCAAAATATGGAAAATTACGACAATCAACCCATCCTTTTCAATGAAGACGATCACTACGATTTTGAAGAAGAATCCTACAATTTAATCCATGCCATTGGAGCCTATGCTTCTTGGGGGTACTTTGATTTCAGAAGAGAAGGAGATGAGTTTTCTGCGGGCTTCCAAAGTGTACCTGTGGATTGGAAGATTAATTCACCACGTAAAATCAGTTTTTTCAAGAAGTTGAAAGAGATAACGGGAATGGGAGAGTAGGAAAATTAATATTCAAGACACCACATTCCTAAAGAAAATTCTAAACTAAACACCAAAAACAAATACCTCAATGACTACCAAACTTCAATATTGCTTCTTGTCCCTTTGGCTTGTTTTTAATTTATGCAGCTGTAGCGATGCACCTAAGACCGACCCTCCAAAAGATACCTCAACGGAAGTGCCTTCTCTCAAAAGTGCCTTTGCAGGAGATTTTTATATTGGAGCAGCGGTCAATGATGGTCACATCAATCAAACGGATACGGCAGGACTTACCATAATTGAAGCCGAGTTCAACACCATCACTCCCGAAAATATTATGAAGTGGATGTACATCCACCCTGCAGTAGATTCCTTTTATTTCGACATGGCAGATAAGTACATCGCTTTGGGAAAAAAGAACAATATGCACATCGTAGGACATACTCTATTGTGGCACAGCCAAATAGCTGAGTGGATGAACGAGGTCAAAGACAGTGCGGTGATGGCGAATCACATCGAAAACCACATCAACACCATTGCAGGGCATTTCAAAGGAAAAATTGATACTTGGGATGTGGTCAATGAAGCCTTGAATGAGGATGGTTCTTTTCGAGAATCTTCGTTTCTAAAAGTCATGGGCGAAAGCTACATTGAACATGCCTTCAAATTGGCAGCAGCAGCAGACCCAAATGCAGAACTGATTTACAATGACTACAATCTTTGGAAACCTGAAAAGAGAGCAGGCGTAGTTCGTCTTGTCAAAAACCTCCAAGAAAAAGGCATCAAAATAGACGGTGTCGGTATGCAAGCACATTGGAGCTTGATTGGACCAGGCATAGAGGACATCGAAAACAGCATCCTCGCCTATTCGGCGTTGGGAGTCAAGGTGATGTTCACAGAATTGGACGTGACCGCCTTGCCCAATCCGTGGGATTTGGAGGGAGCAGAAATCAGTCAGAATTATGATAAATACAAAGGGGATCCTGTATTGAACCCTTTTCCCAGCGAATTGCCCGATTCTATGCAGGTCAAGTTGGCAGAAAGGTATGAAGACATTTTTAAACTCTTTTTGAAGCATGAAGACAAAATCAGCCGAGTAACTTTTTGGGGCGTAAACGATGGGCAGTCTTGGCTAAACGGCTGGCCAATAGAGGAAAGGACAAACTACCCTTTGTTTTTTGATCGGAAATTTAAGCGGAAAATGGCCTATGGTCGAGTCATGAACCTAAAAAAACAAGCAAGCCCACAATAATGGGTCAATAAAAAGGGGGAAAATGATTTTCCACTTTGAATTGAATTTGAGATTAAATTTGAACTCGTACTTTTACTTACTTGTCCTATACAAGAGCAATAACTAACTACAAACACAATCAATAACAATCGCATGTCCACAAGCACGCATAAGCTTTCAGTAACAGAAAAAATTGGCTATAGTCTCGGTGATTTGGCCGCCAACTTGATTTTCCAGACATTGATGACTTTTTTGGCATTTTTCTATACAGATGTCTATCAAATTCCCGCTGCAACTGCTGCCACGATTATCTTTCTTGGAGGCTTCATAGGAGCATTTTTCAATGTCATCATGGGAGCAATTGCCGACCGAACCCAGACCCGATGGGGCAAGTTTCGACCTTGGATTTTGTGGACTTCCATTCCCTTTGGAGTAATTTCGCTAATGGCTTTCAGTACACCCGATTTCAGTGCAAACGGAAAAGTGATTTACGCAATGGTTACCTATTTCCTGCTCGTCATCATCTATTCCGCCAATAATTTACCTTACTCAGCATTGAGTGGCGTATTGACAGGAGACATGAAAGAACGGAATAGTTTGTCGTCTTACCGTTTTGTGGCAGTCATGGTCGCACAGTTCATCATACAAGTGTTGCTCTTGCCTTTGGTATTGATATTAGGCGATGGAGACAAAGCAGTTGGATTCAAAAATACAATGGCAATATTCTCCATCACTGGAGTCGTATTTTTGCTCATAACCTTTTGGACAACAAGAGAAAGAATCGTCCCTAAACCCGAACAAAAGTCAACCGTCAAGGAAGACCTGACCGATTTGGTCAAAAACCAACCTTGGGTAGTCATGTTGGTGCTAACGATATTGGTTTTCGTCACCTTAGCTCTAAAAGGAGGAATGTACATTTACTACTTCAAAGACTACCTCAATGAACCGAGCTTAATCGCCTTTCTGCAAAACATTGGATTCAATGGTTTCATTGAAGGCTTGAATCACTTCTTGGTAGGCATAGGATTGACCGAATTCCAATGGCCAGAAGATGCTCCAACCTCTGCCTTTAGTCTATTCAATGCAGGAGGTATTATCTTCATGATTATCGGAATTTTCTTCTCCAAACCATTGGCAGACCGCTTTGGCAAAAGAGATGTTTTTGGATTGGGGCTGTTCTTG
>JBGCDY010000598.1:0-2494 GCA_045105835.1 Chitinophagales bacterium | reverse complement strand
AATTCTGGAAGATGGGATTATTCAACTCCTGTTTGGGGTGATGATATGTCTGTTATTGGTTCAGGCCCAACGGGTTTTCCAGAAGAACCCAAAGATGGAATTGAATTGGGCGAAGAGTTTAGCTATGAAATCAATGTTCATGAAGGCATCATGTATCTCACATTTACAAGCGAAGGACACGAAACCAAAACCTTCACCAAAAACTTGATACAATCAGAATACACGACAAAGGCGGATATGCCAAAACAAGTTCAAAACTTATTTGTCCCAATTGGTCAAGATGGTGTCGAGCGTAAAACTGCCTATGCTGGTGAATTGAATTACTTCAAGCAAGGGGCATACAATCAAACGAATGGCAAAGACCCTGAGAAAAACATGGTTTGGTGTGCGGGTGCAGAAACTTATGGTGGTGATATTCAGAAGCAATACGAAAATGGAGATTATACAGAAGTGTGGTTTAGAGAAGCGACGGTGGGAGCTGGGACTGCGCCAGTCAAAAAATAGTTTCATTTCTTAGTAGTCTTTCAAGATGATGTTGTGGGGTATTCTTAGGCAAGAACTATGTGTCACACTGTAAGTGTCTTCTGAATGAATAGGAATATTTCGGTTAAATATCCGCCCAACAAGCTGAAGTTGACAAACTACTTAGAACTTTTAGACAAAAAATAACTTGAACATTTTTCGGCTGATATCCCTCTCCCTTGTCCTTCCGATAAATCGGGATAAACCCTTCAAAGGGAGAGTTAAAGTATTCAAGTTATTTTTTAATTCATTCTATATTTCTCCCTATATTCTGACGGACTTACCCCTTCCTTCTTTTTAAACAACCTCGAAAAATACTGTGGGTATTCAAATCCCAATTCGTAGGCTACCTCAGAAATGCTTTTATGTGGGTTCAATAAAATATTCTTGGCTTCATCAATTAAATATAACTGCAAATGTTCGGTGGTCGTTTTACCTGTTTCCTTTTTGAGTGTGTCACTAAGGTAGCGTTGCGAAACGGACATCTTATCTGCTATTTGTTCTATACTTGGAATACCTTTTTCTTGTAGTTGTCCAGACTCAAAATAGGTGCCTAATTGCTGGCTAAATTGCTCCAATAAATCATTCGATAGCTCTTTTCGATTTAAAAACTGCCTTTCATAAAATCGATTGGCATATTTTAGAAGGGTGCTTAGTTGAGAAATGATGATGTCTTTACTAAACGCATCTTGGTTGTTGTGGTATTCTATTTCAATATTTTCTACGATGGATTCTACCTGCCTTTCTTCTTTTGGAGAAAGGTGTAAGGCTTCATTAACGGAGTAGGAAAAGAAACCGTATTTCTTAATTTGTTGCGCCAATTCAGTTCCTTTCAGAAAATCTTCATGGAAGTTTATCGAAAAGCCTTTATTCTCAAAAACGACGCTGCTATCCCATTGTAAAACTTGTCTTGGAGCGATGAAAATCAATGCGCCATTCGTAAAATCATATTTTGTTCGTCCATAGTTTATCTTTCCTTTGACTATTTTTTTCAGACTAATGGAATAACAATCATTGGTAATTGGAGGAGAACTTTTTTTTGGACAAGGTAAAAAATCCTCTCCTGTTGCAAACAAGATACTCAACATGGGGTGTTCAGGTCGAGGTAGTTGTATATAATTAAAATATGCTGAAAGTGTTTTGAGGTGTTTCATATCAATCTTCCAATTCTTTTTCTACTGACAGTAATTGTTGATGATAAGCATCAATTCTGGAATATGCTGTACCATCAATTAACAGAATTACGACCAACATTGCAATAGTTGTAATCATACTCGCCCGCCAAATAGGTTTGTCAATGAATAGAATGACAAGGGAACAGGCCGCGATAATTAAAGGAATTACCGTAAAAACAATGGTTTGATATTCTTTTAAAGTAGCTTCGGCACGTGCCAATTCTGATTCTACAAAAGCTGATGCATCATTCTCGTAAGCGGTAGGAAAACTTGCAAGCCTTGATTTGTTGGTAAAAAATAACCCAAATCCAATTATCATCAATAAAAAACCTGCTACCAAAGTAGGAATGATGTATGCTTTTGCCATTTCGGTTTTTCCCATTTGCCAAAAGCCAATGCTCGCCAATACAAATAGAGCTCCGAAAAGAATAAAAAAAGGAGTTGAAAAAAGTTCGGCTTTTGCCCAATCTGTTGATGTTTTTAAAATATCCATTTCTCTGATTTTATAAATTCCATTTAAAACCCGTTGCTTTTTCTGATACTTCCCACAATCTCTTTGCAACGGCTTTATCCTTGGCGTGTGGTTCTAATTTATGTGCCCCAACAGGACCCACCCAGTTACTTCTACCCGTAGGGCCATAAAAAGCACTTTGGTTTAAGTCTTTTTCAGTAGCACACATCAATTGAGGATAAGCACCCTTTTCAGCTGCTTGTGTCAATGGCGACAATTTCATCAGACCAAAAATAATTCGCATCATTAAACTGCCACTTGTAGCGATTAGTGATGTTCTCGATGA
>JBGCDY010000597.1:0-12647 GCA_045105835.1 Chitinophagales bacterium | reverse complement strand
CTAGCAGTTCAGGAACTTATGGCACGAATTTTCGCAATGCAACAACTGGTGCAGAGGTGGTTAATAACACCTTCAATGGTCCTTTTACGGTAGGTACGGGTTTTGAACAAGAGGATGCGGGCATTGAACTAAGCTGCAACCGTTATGTAGGCAATGCAGTAAGGGATTGGTACATGGGACAAAATTGTTTTTTGGTGAAACAAGGAGAATGTGCAATTAATCCAAATGGAACCGCTTTTGAAAATGAATGGAATACAGGCAATAGTCTAAATATTGTGAACGACTCCCCCAATATTTTAGAATTGGAACATGCCTCAGGTTCAGAGGCACTCAACAATGCCCCTGCTAATGCGGTACAGCAAACTGAATGTGCGATTTTTGTTTCTTTGTGTGGCGGTGGTGACGACAATGATGATAGAAACAATGTTCTACTGGCTTCAATGATTAGGGAACATTTGAAAAAGGATGAAATTCAACCTGCTTTAAACTTATTGATAAACGAAGGAGAAACTTGGAGCAATCGCCTATTGGTGCAAGCCTATATTGGCATGGAAGATTGGACACAAGCCCAACAAATACTCAATGTGATTCCACGAAATACGGCTGAAAATACGGCTTTTTACAACTTATACACTATGATTGTCAATGGAACATTGAGCAGCAATGAATCTGCTGTTCGAGCTTATACCAATAGTTCCGATACCAAAGTAGTGACGATGGCAGAAGCGATACTTGCCAATTATTTTGGAGATAGGTATGTACGAAATCCCGTAGCTATTCCGAATGGGGGAAATAAAAAAGAAACAAATATAACAGAATCAATACAATTTGAATTGATTCCCAACCCTGCAAAAGAAGTATTGAACATTCATTTAAATAATTTCTCGTCAGCTGAAGAGTTAACTATTCACATTTATGACCTGCAAGGCAAGCTTTGGAAAACAACAAAAACGGTTTCCAGTAAGAATCTTATTGAAATAAACACAAGTAAAATACCACAGGGTATTTATATTTGTCAAGTTAGTGGTCCAAGGTTTAACAGTGTTCAAAAACTTTCTATTGTCCATTAATTCATTTTGCTCATTTTCAGCCATTAGGAGGAGCATTGTCTCTTAATGGCTGTTTATCTATATAATAACATGAAAAACATACATGCAATATTAATATTATTAATAATTCAATTACCTCTATATGCTCAAAGTACCTATTTTAATAAAGCCATTGGCAATGACACCATTAGTTTGATATCTGCCTCTACATTAACTATACAGGATGGATACTTTTTACTAGGAAACTTCAATTCTTATAATAGCTATAGGGCAAACATTCTTATAAAATTAGACTTTAAGGGAGAGGTAGTTTGGACAAAGATTTTAGAGGAATACTTGAATGCTAGTACCGTTCAAACAGGTTCTACATTGATTAGAGTACAGAACAACTACAATCATTTTATATTAACTTATTCCAAATACAAAGATGATACCTATGAGGATTTAGATATAGTTGTTGTGAAATTTACTTTAGAAGGAGAAATTATTTGGCGAAAGATATATGGAGATGAAAACTGGCAAGGAACACATGATATTATCAACACAAAAGACAACGGTTTTTTGGTTGCAGGATTTCAACAACCCAAAGGAGGGGGATACCCAAAGTTTTATTATTTTAAGATTGACAGCGAAGGCAATCAAGAATGGTTGAGAACGCATAGTCGAGCTGCAGGCGGAGGCGATGTTCCTGTTACAGTTTTACAGACTCAAGATGGAGGATATGTTCTATCTGGTTTTGCTTACTCTAATAACACGGATTATGATATGTACATTATCAAAACGAAGCCGAATGGAGTTATTGAGTGGACAAAAAGTTATGGTGGAGATGAGGTAGATGGAACAGCACGATTGGTACAATTATTTACTGGAGAGTTTTTTATGTCGGGAGCAATTGAAGAAGATGGAGTAGAAAAATCCTATTTCGCCAAATTAGACCCCCTTGGAAATATTATTTGGGAAAGAATCCATGATTTTAATTTTGAAAATATTCACCATACTTCCAGTTTTGAAACCAACCCTATACTTACGATTGAAGGCGGTTTTATTGGAGTGATGCCCTATAATACCAATGATTTCATTACTGAAAACTTATTAGTCAAGTTGGATTCAAGGGGCGATACTCTTTGGACAAAACGCTTGACTCCAGACCCCAATAATGATGTTTATGTCAAGGACATAGAAATGACGAGTGATGGCTATGTTATTTCGGGCTTCAATTATACCCATCAGCCACAATATGGATGGATTATCAAGACCGATTTTGATGGGAATACTTGTTGGGAGTTGGGTTGTGATAGTACAGCGGTAATAACTGACATTGAAGATATGGCAACTAATTCTCCTTATGCAATTGGCATTTCCCCAAATCCTGTTCAGGATATAGCTACGATTTCTTATAGTTCACCCAAAGATGCAGTTTTGGAAGTCTATGATTTGAAGGGCAGATTGATAAATCATTCGGAATTGAAAAAGGAGGATTCATTAAATTTGGATGTAAGTGACTGGAAAAGTGGCTTGTATTTGTATCGGGTGAGTATTGAAGGGAAGGAAGTGAGTAGCGGGAAATTGGTGGTGGAGTGAGTGGAAATTTCGGCGACACCTTTACGGCTCGCCGACAATTGGAACGGAACACTCAAATGTCGCCGAAGCCTTCGGGTGTCGAGCGAATTTTCGTTTATATTCCCAAAAATAGAAATCCCCTTCATCTTTTTGATGAAGGGGATTTGTTGTTTATTCAGCGTTCAGTAACAGTTCCCAACCTTTATTCTTTGGGATCGTCCTCCTTGCCTTGAGGATTTGTAGCTTGCTTCCCTCCACCAAGGTCAGCGATGTCCACCAAAGAACCTTCTCTTTCGATACGTGAACTGCTATTGGGATTTTGCGTAGGTTTGTACACCATTTGCAGTTCGGATTCTGATGATGCCGCTTTTTCGGGAGCATCTGTCATACTGAGTTCTGTTTGTTCTGTATTTTTTGGATTTTGTTGTTCCCCTTTCAAGTTGTTGTTTGCTTGACACAATTGAAGTGAACCCAACAAAATCACAAAACAAAACGAGTAAAATAATGGGCTTGTTTTACACATGTTTACGTGATTTATGGTTATAAAAAAAAAATCGTTTCGTGGTTTTTCCTTGGCTGGATAGTTCATATCCCACAGATTAAACTCCAAACAGCATTCTAATATAAAAGAGGAGGTGGAATGTAAAGTATGCTTAGTGTTGGTTGCTTAATTGAGGGTTGTCTCAAAAACTTTTAGGTAGAGTTTTTATTTGCAGCACGAAAATAGTGCTTATTTTTACAAAAATCATCATAAAGCTTGATTAGATAATCACTCTTAGTCTTTTTTTTACACTGTAATGACTCGGATTTTTTTTGAATATATCCTTGTCATAGAGAGTTTTTTTCATACATAATCAATGACATAACAAAAACAAACAATATAAAACGAAAAAAATAATGTTTGACATAAATTTTTCAGATGCCTTCAATTTTTTATCAAAACTTACTTTAAAACGTATTTGGAACGGAATAAAAATCTTATCCTCTTTTTACTATTCCAAATGGAAACAGGAAGCCCATCAATGGGGACTTCCTTTTACCATCTCTTTTGAACCGACGACTTCCTGCAATTTGCGCTGCCCCGAATGCCCGAGTGGACTGCGTTCTTTCTCTCGTGACACAGGTATGCTCAAAAAAGATTTCTTTAGAGAAAGCATTGAAGGGCTTGCCGAACACTTGGTCTATTTGTATTTTTATTTCCAAGGCGAACCCTACCTCAATCCCAATTTTTTGGACATGGTAAAGTATGCTTCTGACAAAGGAATTTACACTGTTACGTCCACCAATGCCCATTTTTTGAATGATGTGAATGCCAAACGAACCATAGAATCAGGACTCGACAGAATCATCATTTCTATTGACGGCACAACTCAGGAAACCTATCAATCTTATAGAGTTGGAGGAAAATTAAGTAAAGTTTTGGAAGGAACGAGCAATTTGGTGGCGTGGAAAAAGGAATTGAAGTCTAAGACACCACACATTATTTTTCAATTTTTGGTGGTCAAACCCAATGAGCATCAGTTGGATGAGGTACTGCAATTGGGAAAAGAAATTGGAGTGGATAAGGTGGTATTCAAAACGGCACAGGTCTACGATTACAAAAACGGAAATCCTTTGATTCCTACAATCGACAAGTACGCCCGTTATACGAAGCAATCAGACGGTACTTATGTTATCAAAAACGAATTATTGAACCATTGTTGGAAATTATGGCATTCTTGTGTCATTACTTGGGATGGCAAAATTGTGCCTTGCTGTTTTGACAAGGATGCAACACATCAATTGGGAGATTTGAAGTTTGAGTCTTTCAAGCAAGTCTGGCAAGGTGAAGCTTACAATAGATTTAGACGTGCTTTATTGAAGTCTCGAAAGGAAATTGACATTTGCGCCAATTGTTCGGAAGGAACGAAGGTGTGGGCATAGTGCAGTGATGGGTGGATTAATAACTGGTGATTACTTAATTTAAAATTGGATTTTCAGATTCAAAACAAAATGGAGATTATCTAAAATAAGAAAGGGCGAATGCTGTTACACACCCACCCTAAAAATTAATCCACCCATTCAAATACAAAATCTTTTACAGTAATTAACTGTCTGTTTTCTTGGAAATAAGGGCGAATGCTCTTACACACCCACCCTAAAAATTAATCCACCCATTCAAATACAAAATCTTTTACAGTCGAAACTGTATATTGTCTTGGTAAAAGTTTTACAACAAGGTGTACCTAACATCATCAATGTCAAAAAACTCAATTTCGTTCCTTTTATTCAGAAACAATTTAACATTATTTCTGCGACCACTTGTTTTCAGTTCCCAAATTTCTATGACATCTGGATGACTTTTCAAGGAAGCCAAGGTAATTTTTGACTTATTCAACTTATGTCGTTTAGTCGTGTTTCCTGACTTAAATGTGACATAATTCGTGCCAATTTTGAAACTCAGACCCTTTTTCATCGAAATTTTTTCCTTCAATGCCAAAGGATTGTTTACATTAACAATTTGTTGATAAGGTACTAGTTCCAAATCTGACATATCGTCCTGTCCTTCTATCAGTAGAGATTTCTTATTACTAAAGTAAGAACGTTCCTTTGCTAAGTCTTTTTTCGTTTTGCTGGGCAAAAAGAAGGTAAACTCTCCATGTTTTCGAGAATGGAAATAAACCAACTCTACAAAATTGTTTTGGTCTAAGACTATTTTCATTTTTGATGGACTGTATCCTCTACTGTCCATAAGTTTAAACTCATATCCTACTCTTGTCGAAGCTGCAGCTACAATATTGAAACTTCCCAGTTTTGAGACTCCGTCAATATGAACCATACTATTCCCGACATGGATTTTGAGCTCCCCAGCTTTTACTTGTGTTTTTCCCAAAGTACCATCGGAATACTCTTGAGGAACAAAGGTCTGACCTTGAAGTTGTCGAATATCGTGAAAAGGTCTGTCTTTACGATAAGTGTAATCTTCAGAACCTGAATTAGCTGTTATAAATGGACTTATACTTATAAGAACTAACAGTGCAATTAATAATTTTTTCATGACAATGGGCTTATATCATATTTTTAAAGAACAAAAATCAGAAGCACTTAACGTGTTTCTGATTCACTACAATGAAAAATCTATGCCAAAAAAAAAATCTACTATGATTTTGGGGAGGGTTTAAAATTATCGTTTATTTATATGTCATTTTACTGTAAAATAACCAATACGACAATGTGTTTGTTAAACTTACAAATCAACCTTTTACGTAGGATGAAGCCTATTTTTTGGAGCGTGCCATTTCTTCAATAGCTTGAATAGCGGTATTAAATCTATTTTTGTACGTTCCTTCAATAAGGATATAAGGGGTGTGTAATTTTTGAAGTTCCTCCTTGTACATTTCAAAAAGCTGCACTCTAAAGTGGGGATGTTCTCTTTGTGGGTCGGGTTGCCAATCAATATCAGGACTCATCAATAAATACAAATCATAGTGCCGACTTATCAATTCGTTCTCTATCCAATCAGGACAAAAACCATAAGCGACTTCACTCCATATTTTGGGAACAAGGAGTGCTGTATCTAAAAATAAGATTTTGTTGGCTTTTGGGGAAAACTCATCTTCGGACTCTAATTGTCCTTTGGCGATTTGTAGAATATCTTCACTATTGTAGGGTCGGTCTAAAGCTGCAATATAAAAACGAGCATATTCTGGCACACAAACCGTTTGGTAATGCGCTGCCAACTTTTTAGAAAGAGTAGATTTACCTGTCGATTCAGGTCCTGTTAGCACTACTTTGAGAATAGAATTGCTTGGCTTTTTTTGCATTTACACAAAAGATTGCTGTTTTGGGAAAACATAGGAATGGAAACTCAATACAAGGTAAAACGTTTTATTCATTTGGAATCCAAACATTATAGGTTTTTCTTTATATAAATTCTCCTAATTAATAAAACTGTACAAAATTTTGAGATTTAAACCTATAAGGTTTTATTGAATAAACATATTTTTGTCCTCTACTCAGGAATGGAAATCAAAGGGAGCATAAAAAAGCACTGCAAAAAACACCTGCATTCAATCCACTCATTTTACAAAGAACTATTTGCATTTGAATTTCCATTAGTCCGTTCGCAGCTTATTAGACAATTCATCTAAGTTCTTCGTATCAACAATAAACTCATTCGCCTCCAATATCTGAGCACATCTTTTGACCCCCTTCAAAATACCCTCAGCCAATTCGTCTTTCTTAATACCATCAATCACCAACTCTACGACATCCGCCCATTCTTTCTGAGCCACCACACTACTAATCCCCTTATCTGCCTTCACAATTACCTGATGTTCAAAGAAAGCAACAAAAATCATCACGCCTGTTCGGTGTGTACTATTGAATACTTCTTCTCTCAAAAAAATAGCATCTGCACGTTCGTCCGCCTCATAATACAATTTGCTATGCCCTGCAAACAAACGCTTGACAGCAGGAAAATAATGAACCAATGTGATTGCCACTGCCGCTGCAAACAATACATTCAGCAAATAATAGAAAGGGTCATACAATTGGAAGCCTGTCCAGAAACGATCCAATAAAATGACAATCGAAAAAGTACACAGTGCCGTAATGCTTGCAGCTCTATAATAAGCAACTTCATAACTATCACACTGTTCCACAAAAACAGGCACAATTTCGCCCGATATACCAGACTCTGCTTCTTTTACTGCCGACTCAATCTTTTGCAGTTCTTCTTCACTAAAGTGCTTTAATAGTTTCATGTTGGTTTATTGAAGACAATGAATCATCTTGATTTGATAAAACTACAATTTTTTTTGAGAAAAAGGAATAAACACTTCCTACTTGATGTCTATTAAAGGTAATTCATTCAATAATTTAGCACAATCAAATTAGGCAAATCCAATGAAATCAATAAAAATAATCACACTTGGGCTATTTTTCATGGCAATTTCTGCCAGTCTTTTGGCACAAGGTAGCCCACATCACCACAAACGTTTTGGCAATGCAGAAGATAAAATTGCCAAAATGACCGAAGAATTAGATTTGAGTCCCGAGCAAGTCACTCAATTAAAAGCCATTCACGAAAAATACGCTCCAAACATACAAGAACTTCGCACCCAAACAAAAGAAAATCGCCAACAGAACTTTGAAGCCTTCAAAGAAATCAGACAAGCACAAAAAGCAGAATTTCAAGAGGTTTTGACCGAAGAACAAATGACTCTATTCCAACAAAAAAGGCAGGAACGCAGAGGAAAATTTCGCAAAAACAGACATCACTCCAATAAACACAATGGAGACAAAAAAGATAGACACATCCTTAAAAAAGAAGTCCGTAGCTATGTAAAAACAAACGCCATTCCTACCCTGCAATCCCAAAGAGCCAAACTTGAGCGTTCTATTTCGAGCGAGGATAAGGCAGTGATCGAAGCATTGAGGGCGAAAATCGAACCCGTAAAGCTACAATTGAAGGAAAAACGAAAAGAAATGAAGCGGAATTTCAGAAGTGGGGAAGAACCTACGGAAGAAGAGCGTTCCGCGTTGAGGACATTGAAGGACGAACACCATAAGGATATGGAGCAAGTCCGAATTTTGGCAGACAAATATGGTGAGCAAATTGAAGTATTGAAGGCAGAAATCAAAACAGATATTCAACAATGGAGAACGGATATTAGAGAGATGGCTCAAAAACATTTTGAAGAAAATGGAACAGATGCCCCAATGAAACGTTTTCACCACCACCAAAGAGGAATGGGCAAGCATTCGTTTTTGAAGCACCGATGGCTCTCAAAAGCAGGTTTTTTACTACTCGACCCCAACAAAGACTATACAAAGGAATTATCAGAAACGATAAATCAAAACTCGGAGGAACGAACTGTCAATGTCTTTCCGAATCCAACTTACCAAGCGAATACCATTGAATTTGAAGTGAATAAGGCAGGAAATGTCCGTATTGATTTGGTGAGCAGAAGTGGCGCATTCATCCGCACTATTTTGGATGAATACAAATTGGAAGGCAAACACCAATTGAAGGTAGATATCAGCAATTTGACCGAACACCTTTATTACTACCAAATTTCGGACGAAAGTGGACAGACCACAAAGGAGTTTATAGTTAAGTAAGAACCATTTTCACATGAAAATAAAAATTGGGTGTCTTGTTTTTTAGACACCCAATTTCTATTCTCTTATTAGTCCAATTTGATAATATCTCCCGAACCAGCAATTGAAGAAGTAATCACTGGATCACCACGGTAATAAACCGAGCCACTGCCTCTAATGATAATGTCCAATTCATCCGTTGCAGTTATTTCACAATCGCCTGAACCACTGATGTCAATTTCACACTTTTCAGTCACCAAATTCAGTGCATCTACTTTGCCCGAACCATCAATTTCTACATTGAAGTCATTAGAAAACCCTGACAAATCAATATCTCCAGAGCCTTGAACTTCTACATTAATGGTCAGTGCATCAATATAATCCACCATCACATCACCTGAGCCATCAATATTGATTTCTGCAAAATTTACAAACAAAGAATCTATATCCACATCACCTGAACCATTGATACCCACCTTCAAAGAATTAAAATCAAGTGTTGTTACGGCAAAGAGGTCACCCGAACCATTAATGCTGATTTCTTCAATATTGGGTGCGCTCACAAACAAGACAATAGGGTCATTCGTTCGGATACATCCATCGCTATCAATCACCAATCTATCTTGAGAAGTGACTCTTGTATCAATCAAAGGCAATATATTATCCTCAGCCTCAATTACTAAACTAAATTCATCGGCTTGGGTCAGGCGCAAGTCAAATGATCCACGTATTTCGATTTCATCAAAAAAGTCTACAACTCTCGTTTCGGAAATCACATCTCCTGAACCTTTGGTGCAGTCCAATTCACAACTCGGAAACAACAATACAAAAAATAGCAATACAACAAAAAATCTTGAAATCGTTTTCATAGGTTATATGTTTTTTTTAAAGGTAAGCCGCATCACAGAGATTGGCTTGGAGGTTAAAAGGGTTTTGTATTAGGCATTGGCGCAAAAGAAACACCTTCCACTCAAATTTTAAAGCGTTGATTTATCACGCATTTTTTTGAGTTTGAGTTTGATGTTTAAATTTGGGCTTTTGCTTGCGTTCGATTTAATGACAATGATTTTACTAAGACACCACTACTCCAATCTCAAATTTTTATTTTCATCGCCATCATTTATCGCTTACAAATACAAGGACAGGCATTTTCAAAAGAGTTGCACATTACCTTCAAAAAATAATTCCTACGATTTCAAATTTTGGTTGCGTGACAAATTCCGTCGAGAATCTAAAGACTACAATAGTCTAATTTCATAAAAGAATAATCATTAGCAAGACAGCGCACTAATTCCCTTAAAGATAGACTATTGTAGTCTCTTTTTAAGGGAATTAGTCAAAGAATCCAACCGTTCAACTACTTGATTAAACATCAGTTTTTCATTTTAATTCTTATTTTAATTTTCATTCATTCCTTACCTCCTCATTCTTCAAACCCTATTCTGGTGCCTTCAACAATTCTACATGATAACCAATTGTTTCAAAACCTACTTTGTGATACAAACCCACGGCAGGATCGCTTATCTCAGAAAAAAGCGAAACTCCCTTGCAGCCCCATTGTCGAATTCCCAAGTCCAACACATGCTTCAATAACTGAGACGCAAAACCTCGGCGGCGATAATCGGGATGTGTATCTACTTCCTGCAAACGGGCAATATCATTGTGTCGAAAAAGCCCCATTGCAGACAATACCTCCTCCCCTCCTTTTGGCACAATGGCATACCATTCCGTCTTCAAAAAATCATCTTTGACCCTCGACTTATCAAAACCTTCTTTGGCAAACCATTCATTCTCAGGATTGGTCAGGGTTCTAAAGTGCCGAAAATTAGCAAAATCTTTGGGAGTCTTGATTTGCTTGATTTCCCACGACTTTGCAAGAGAAGCGAGTTTGGGAACTTTTGAAGCAAACATCATCGGGCTGTCTATCACCTCATAACCTGCTTCTGATGCCATTTTTTTGAGAAAGTCCAAATCAGGATTTTCCAAAAAGGTAAATACCCGATGTTTAAATTTTTGAGGATCAAAATGACGTTCAAATAAACGCTGCCAATCTTCGAAAGTACGGTCTCGGGAAGTCAAAATTTCGATTCCATTTCCCATCCAATAGGTCGGAAATTCTGGGCTTTGATAAGTGTAGTAGCCTTCAAAATAATCAAATATACCAATCGCTTTACGGGCTTGAATCTCGGTTTGATAAATTTCTTGTCGTAGCATTTTCGTAAGTTTGGTGTAATTTTGAGCAATGATTCACAAAATATAAGCATTTTTTGTCATTATGAAACAATCTTTCCTCCACACACTAACTTTGTGTCTATTATTGACTGCATTCAACTTTTCAATGGCACAGTCAAATCCCCCCATCAAAGCCAGTTTGGAGTCTCCCTACCACACAGTCCTCACCCACCTCCACTTCCTCCAAAAGAATAGTTATCAACCCAGCTTATCCAGCCAAACGATCTATGGCATTCACGATGCTCCAAAAGCACAAGAATTTGCTGCACAACTAAAAAGAGTATTGGATGGCAAGGGCTTATATGTAGAAATGGAAACACTTCCCAAGGATAGAAACCACATTGACTCTACTTCAAAACACTCCATTTATACGCTATTCCCACTGGAACTACCAGAAGTTTATGTCGAAAAAATTGGAGGAAAATGGTATTATTCCAAGGAAACAGTTGAAGCCATTCCACGTTTGTACCAACAAACTTTTCCATTTGGGGATGCGTTCAACATTGATTTTCTTCAAAGTGAATCTCAACCCCAATTCTTCAACATCAAAATGTCCCAATATGTCATTCTATTAATTGTCTTTTTGGTCGCATTCATGCTCCATTTTTTATTGAAGCGATTTTTTCGTTTTTTCATTGGGCGCATGGCAGCCACAAGATTTGGACAAACGTATATCAAAAAGGACTTGATTTTGAAAGCGGCAGCAGCCCTAAGTTTAGTGGTCGTTACCCAAATACTACTTATGTTGCTGCCGCTTGCTCAACTATCCATTGCAGTCTCCAAATACTTAATTCTTTCTTTAAAAATAGCGATGACCGTTTTTATGGTCATTTTCATGCTCAGAATGTTGGATATTTTTGTGGCTTATTCTTCAAAAGTAGTTGCCCGCACCAAAAATACGCTTGACGACCAGTTACTTCCTTTGCTCCGAACCATTTTGCAGATGATTGTTGCTTTTTTAGGCTTCCTCTATATTTTGCAAATTTTGAATATCAACATCACTGCTTTGTTGGCAGGGATTTCCATTGGAGGTTTAGCCATTGCTTTGGCAGCACAAGATACCGTCAAAAACCTATTTGGTTCTCTGATGATTTTTATTGACCGCCCTTTTCAGATTGGTGACTGGATCAGTTTTGGAGGTTACGATGGTCAGGTCGAAGCTGTTGGTTTGCGCTCTACACGTGTGAGAACATTCTCCAACTCATTGCTCTATGTTCCCAATGCTACATTCACAGATACGGTCATCAACAATGTAGGCATGAGGATTTACCGCCGCTTCAAAACAAACTTATCCATTCCGTATGACACTCCTCCCGAATTAATTGAAAAATTTGTGGAAGGTCTCCGAGCGATTTTGTGCGAACATCCTGACACCAGAAAAGATGCAAGCAAAGTATTTTTGAACAGTATGGAACCTTCTTCCCTGAATATTTTGATGGTTACCTTCTTTCATGTGCCTGGCTGGGATGAGGAGTTGAAGGCAAAACAAGAAATTGTATTGAGCATTCTGAAACTGGCAAAAATCTTAAATATTCAATATGCTTACCCCCTCAATACCACAAAATTTTCAGACCCAATCATTTCTGAAACCTTTGATTCATCCAAAACAGAGGCAGTTTTAGATGATTTTTTGAAGGACTGGCGCATACAAATGGGGCTGCGAAAATCCAATTCGGGTGACAATACAGAATCACTTGGAAATGAAGGAGACGGATAAGGGAA
>JBGCDY010000596.1:0-4777 GCA_045105835.1 Chitinophagales bacterium | reverse complement strand
TATTGACCTTCCCAAAACGGTTGAAAATGCCCAGCCTATTCCTGCTCTACTTGTCAATATGACTTTTGACAATGAAAATGCGACGGTTACAGAGGGAATTCAAACCAGCGTTTATGGTTTGGACTGGCAATTACCTGCTTTGGATACCGACCTTATCATTAGCGAAATAGTTCTTCAGGAGCCTTTGCCTTTCGATTTTTCGATGGAATTTAGACAACCTTTAGAACCTTGTGGAGATGAGTTCAGCGTTGTTTTTAATTATGTGGCAGATGGTCAATCTACGGTTTTTACCTCACCTGAACCATTTCGTTTTTACAACTGCCCAAAATGTTTGGAGGCGGTGATACTCAAGTATAAAGAAGGGACTTATTCGGATGCTGAAATCACCAACAAAATATTTCCAGGTTTGGGCTTCAAAATGGAAGCAGAGGAAGAAGAGGTAACTATTCCAGAATTGGTACGTTTGGGGCCTATTCATGTTTATGGCGATGGTTTTATGAAGGAAATTAGTTCCTTGACAAACTTCATTCAGTATGCTTTGTTTACCAATTATGATGAGGAAAAAGAATCGGGGCAACATTTGATGGAATTTGAGTTTGAACCTGATTGGAGTCGAGTGGAGCAAGGAAAAGTTGTCTTTAGAGACATTGAAGTGAATGAGGAAGGAGAGCGTCAAATACTGAGTGAAATGAACTGGACTTGGGAAATAAAAGGAGCTGGTAAAATTGCCCTTTTTGACGAGAATGGAGACCGTTATGATGTGCTTTTTACTTCAAAAACATTTGTAGAAGACGACAGTCAAATTCCTCACATTCAATTTGAATGGAAAGGAAAAACCTTTACTTCAGAGGCATTATCGTCTTGTTAATAATAAAAAATCAAGCCACTTCAATACCAGTTTTTTATGAGATAATATTTTTAAACTCATTTTGAAGCTTGACACTTTTTTACCAGCCTTCAATACCACCTGATAAAACATATTTCTTTCATACCCTAAAAACATATTTCATTGGAAACCAACAGTATTTATGGACCACTACTCTTAGAAATTGCTTGGGAAGTCTGTAACAAAGTCGGCGGAATTTACACCGTTATCCAATCCAAAACTCCCTACATTATTCAACGATGGAAAGCTCAATATTGTGTATTGGGTCCAGTGTTGAACAACAAACTTCCTTTTGAATTTCAGGCAACAGAGGATTTTTCTGACCCTTATGGCAAGGCTGTATTAAATATGCGTGCAGCAGGTTATGAAGTTCATTATGGTCACTGGTTGATTGATGGCAAGCCAAAGGCGATTCTCATCAACATCAAGCAGGCTTACTCCAAGATGTACCTTATCAAACAGGAATTGTTGGAACACCACAAATTGCATATTCCAAATGATGGCTATGAGTCTGACTTGGTGCATGATGTGATTGCGTTTAGCTATTTAACGAGAACATTTATTCAGCATCTTGCCAATCCACAGGTAACAGATCGTCCTGTTATTGCACACTTTCACGAATGGATGGCGGGCTTACCGATTGCAGATATCAAGCGTTTGGGCTTGAAGGTCGCAACGGTTTTCACCACCCACGCTACCAAGCTGGGGCGGTATATGGCGATGACTGATAAGAATTTTTACAAGCGCATTTCGCAAGCAGACTGGTATGAAGAATCTAAAAAGCGTGCGATTGTTCCACAAGTTATCATGGAACGTTTGGCTGCTCACCACGCAGACGTAATGACAACTGTAAGCCGTGTGACGGATGTGGAATGTGAGCATCTTTTGGGGCGTAAAGCCGATTTGATGCTTCCAAATGGTATCAATCATACCCGCTTTACTGCCTTGCATGAGTTTCAGAATTATCATTTGGAGTTTAAGAAAAAAATCCATGAATTTGTCATGGGGCATTTCTTCAATAACTACACTTTCGACCTTGACAAGACCTTGTATTTCTTCACTTCTGGTCGTTTTGAGTTTGAAAACAAAGGTTATGATGTGACTTTGGAGGCATTGTATCGCCTCAATAAGCGAATGAAGAATGCCAAAATGGACATCAATATTGTGACCTTTTTTGTCACTCGTCAGCCTTTTACAAGCATTAATCCAAGAGTCTTGGAATTGAGGGCACACATCGATGAAATTAAACAAACCTGCAATGCGATTCAGAGTAAAATTGGTGAAAACCTTTTTTATTCTGCTGCAACAAGCGAGGAGTCTAATTTGCCAAAACTCAACGACTTTGTGGATGATTACTGGCAGTTTCGCTACAAAAAAACCATTCAAAGTTGGAAGAGTGACCACCTGCCTATTTTGGTTACCCACAATTTGGTGGACGATGCCAACGACCAAATTTTGCAGGCCATCCGAGCACGCAAGATGTTCAACTACCAAGATGACCCCGTAAAAATTGTTTACCATCCTGACTTTATTGATTCGACCAATCCACTTTTCAAACTGGATTATGAGCAGTTTGTAAGAGGATGTCATTTGGGAATTTTTCCAAGTTATTACGAGCCATGGGGTTATACACCTGTGGAATGTTTGGCGAGGGGTGTTCCTGCGGTGACAAGTGATTTGGCGGGCTTTGGAGACTATGCCAAGCGCAATGTCAAAAACTTGGACGACAATGGTATTTTTGTGATTCGACGACGCAATCAAACATTTGATGAAGCGGCAGAGCAATTGACGGATGTATTGTTTGATTTTGTGCAACAGACTCGACGTGAAAGAATTGCCCAAAGAAACCAAGCGGAAGCACTTACCGAACATTTTTCGTGGAATAGCTTGGGGCAGGAATACTTCAAGGCTTACCGTTTGGCTATGGAGCGAAAGGGGTATTAAGGTGATTGGTGACTCGTGATTAGTAATTGGTAGTTTGTGGTTTGTAGCTTGTGGTTAAAACAATTTAGCAATTAAACAATAAAGCCATTCAACAACAAGTTCAAACCCCATTGATTTGTCCATTTTTTTACAATCAATGGGGTTTGAGTTTATTTCAGAACAACCGTTCTGTGATTGTGTTAAACTGAAACAACCTTGTTTTTGAAAACTGTTCAATAACAGTGGGCTTCGAAACCCACCGCTATTGAGCAGTTTTCAGTATAAACAGTTGAATTCTCATTTTAATCAAAACGAAAAACAAGAAAATGACTCAAACGAAAGTAATCACTTCTGAGCTTATCGAAAATGCCATGACTTATGAGGCATATCGACAATTGATAGATGAATTGTTGGCAGAAGGGAAAACTACGGGGCCTAATCAGTCAGAAGCCATGACGCATTACACCCAAATGAATGCGGCTCGCATGAAACGACTTGACAAACGCACCAAATTGAACGACAGCATAAAAGCTCAGTTGGCTGCAATTGATACACCGCAAGTTTGGTTGGTTATCTCGGAAGGTTGGTGTGGTGATGCGGCTCAAATCGTGCCTATCTTGGCTGCAATGGCAAATGAAAATTCGAATATTGACTTGAAGTTGATTCTACGAGACGATCATTTGGAGGTTATGGATGCTTATTTGACTGACGGTGGAAGAGGTATTCCAAAACTGATTGTATTGGATGCTACGACTTTGGAGGAAATCGGTCATTGGGGACCTCGTCCTGCTCCTGCTCAGGAAATGCTGTATGAATTTAAGGCGAATCCAGATGAGGAATATGCTGATTTTTCTAAGCGTTTGCAGATTTGGTACACGAAGGATAAGGCGAAGCATATTCAGGCGGAATTGGAGGAGCGGTTTAAGGAGTGGATGGGGTAAGATAATTTTAGATTTTAATGAAAAAAAACGAAAGGGTGGTCAATTTTTGGCTGCCTTTTTTTGTTTTGTATAACTTGGTCAAAGTCAAAAAGATGAAAATATATGTTATTTCGTCATTTGATTGTAAAAAAGAATTCAATTAAAAATTAAATTTGTTCGTTATCTTCAAATGATTTAGCTTAGTTTCATCAAACGTTCAATAAACTCTTATTTTTAAGAGTTTTAAGTATTTTGTTTTAGTTTATCCCCGAATTTAATAGACAGTCCAAAATGGCTGTGTTTCCTATCTACTTGCAGTTTTTTGTAAGAAAAACTGTTTATCTTTTTGATTCATTTCATTGTGTATGGACTCTACAAGAATGGATGTCTACAAGAAATGCCCTAACACAAAACCAATTGTTTATGCAAACAAAGCTACTGTATATACTCAGTTTCTTATTCTTTTCCCTATCTGTTAATGCTCAGGTTCTTTTCTTTGAAGACTTTGAGACGGCAGAGGGGGCAACACCTCCTAATGGATGGACTCAGGAAGTCTTGTCGGGGGCGGCACATAAAGTTTGGCGATTTGATGATCCTGGTGAAGAATACTCCCCTATAGCTACATCAGAAGTCGAAGGGAAATTTGCCATTTTTGATAGTAGGTACTATGCTGCAAATGCTCCAGATGATGCTGATGAAGATGTAGTCCTCACTTCTCCTGTATTGGATTTCAGTGCCGAAGAAAATTATATATTTCTGATTTTTCAACACCATGTAAATACAGGGTTTAATTCTGATCCAGAGATAATTGTAGAAGTTTATGATGGAGAAAAATGGGTAGAAATATACCGACGGGAGGGGAATTCTATAAATACTATTAGACTCGAAATTACTGAGCATGTTAAGGGAATCAACAATGCACAGTTTCGTTTTCGATTTCAGGGAGAGGCTAATAATAAGAGTTATTGGATGGTCGACAATGTAGAAATACGTAGCAATATAGGTTTGGATATACGCCTATTGGATATAGAGCCTCGGGAGTCTCTTG
>JBGCDY010000595.1:0-2429 GCA_045105835.1 Chitinophagales bacterium | reverse complement strand
TGTATTGCACGCAGTAGAGGTGAAAACGCCTAAAATTCGCCAAGTATCTATTGGAGGAGAAAGTCAAACCTGGGACAGTGACGACCTTCAAAAAATCTCCTCCAAAAACATTGCAGACTTTCTCAATTCCGAAACAGGCATTTTCATCAAAAGTTATGGCTTGGGTAGCTTGGCTACATCCTCGGCAAGAGGCGGAAGTGCCAGCCATACCTTGGTGCTTTGGAACGGATTACCGATTCAAAGTCCAATGTTGGGTTTGTTGGACTTGTCGCTTTTACCTATTCATTCTGCCGAAAAAATAAGCGTGCAATCTGGCGGAGCTTCGGCTATGTGGGGCAGTGGAGCAGTCGGTGGAATTGTTTCTTTGCAGAATACCAGTGATTTTTCTAAAACGCTGACGATTAGCAGCCAAAGCACTTTGGGGAGTTTTGGGAATCGACAGCAAACATTGCAGGTAGGCTTTGGGAATGAACGTTTTCAAAGCAAAAGCAAGTTGAGCTACCAAGAAGCTGCAAATGATTTTTTCTACGAAATCCATCCCGATTTACCCAAGCGTCAACAAACAAATGCCGCAGTCCTTCAAAAGAATTTCCTCCAAGACATATACTTCAAAATCAACCCTCGCCAAAAAATAGCCGCCCACTTTTGGCTTCAAAATGCGACTCGCCAAATTCCTCCCACCAATGTTCAAAACCTAAGTCAGGCCTATCAAGACGACAAAGCTTTGCGTTTGGTGCTGGATTGGCAGCGAATCGGAGAGAAGTCGGTTTGGAATGCAAAGGCCGCCTACTTCAAAGAAGATTTGGGCTATCACGACCCACAAATTGGGCTCGCAGCCTTGAGTGATTTTTCGATTTGGATGGCAGAAGTAGATGGACAATTCACTTTAGACCCAAAGGGAGAACACAGGCTTTTGGTCGGAACCACCCACAGCCTCACCAAAGCCTTTGCAGAAGAATACCGTTCCAAACATCCCATCAAAGAATACAAAGGAGCAGTCTTCGCTCGCTACCAAGGAAGCTACAAAGATTGGACGACACAGTTTAGCCTTCGCCAAGAATTGGTTGCAGGAAATTTTGTTCCACTTGTGCCGATTTTTGGAGTGAACAAACAGTTGGGCAAACAATTGGAAGTCAAAATGAAAGTAAGCAAAAATTACCGTTTACCGACTATGAACGACCGATTTTGGCAACCTGGCGGCAATCCCGACTTGCTAGCCGAAAATGGTTGGAGTCAGGAAGCCACAATAGTTTGGAAAACAGAAAACAAAGAGAAAAACATTCGTTCAAGATGGGCTTTCACTGGCTTCAATCGAAACATGGACAACTGGATTTTGTGGAGCAAATTGGATGGTAATTCCTTTTGGTCGGCGAGTAATATCACAAAAGTATGGAGCAGGGGATTTGAAGCTCGATTGGGCTTCGATTGCCAATTGCAAGATTTCCGCTATGAATGGAAAGGAGCCTATCACTTCACCCATTCTACCAATCAAATTGCCTTGGAACTACCCGAAATTGCAGCAGGACAACAATTGTTTTACACCCCCAAAGACCAAGTTTCAGGAACGTTTGGTGTGCATTGGAAACAATTGTATGTCGCCTATCAACACCGTTTTACGGGCAGTTCGCTTGGAGTGAATGAAGACGTGGAGGCGTATCACTTGGGGCAGGTGCGGATGCAATATGGCGTTGAACATAAAAAACTTAGAGGCAATCTGTCTTTTACGATTGAGAACCTTTGGGATGCTTCTTATTTCGTGATTGAACGCCGTCCGATGGCTGGCAGGTATTTTCAAATGGGCTTGGATGTTCATTTTAAGTAAGCTTTTATCAATAACGGGTGAGTGAAATCCATAGGGGTTAAGCTAAGAAACAGAAAATAGGTAAGATGCCCCAAAGGGACTAAAGCAATAGCGTAGGGCATCGCCCTACGAAGCGAAAAAGGCAATATTAGCCCTGAAAGGGCGAAAGCAAAGAGGATAACTAAGTGCTTGCGCCCTTTCAGGGCTAATGACACATTTGTACTTGACCCACAGGGCGTTGCCCCGTGCTATTGCTAAAACCCTTTCAGGGTTGATAAACAAAATTTTCCTTAATGACTATGGGTTTTAGCCCCTCGTTATTGATGAAAAAATGCCCTTTAAAACAAGACAAAAAACATTTCTAAAAACCAAAAGTATCAAAAGAATGAAGCATTTATGTACCCTTTTACTGTGTTGTATGACACTTTGGACTACGGCACAAACAACTGTCGATTTTGAAAACTTCAACCTATCGGTGGGCGAAGGACTCAATGGCAGTGATGGAAGTGGCGGTTTTTCGATTGAAAATGCCTATTTGCCAAATAGCTACAATCCAGATTGGATGTCTTGGTCGGGCTGGGCAATTTCGAGCATGACGGACACTACAACGCCAGGATTTATGAACGAC
>JBGCDY010000594.1:0-5853 GCA_045105835.1 Chitinophagales bacterium | reverse complement strand
CCATGCCTACAAAACTCACCACCAACCAATTGGTTTTCGGTATTTTGCGAAGGCTAAACTCTCCATTTTCATTTGTAGTCGTACCAATAATGGTGTTTGCCCAATAGACATTGGCACTGTATAGAGGCTGCAAATCGTTGTTTTCATCTGCTGCAAAAACTTTCCCTGACAACTCCATTCCTTCATTGGAGGGTGTATAAGAAGACGCTTCTCCCGAAAAAGATTCAGGGCGGTATAGGCAGCAGCCTGGTAGATTTTCATACACCTCATTAGTGGCGCGTATTTTTTCGGTATCGTGTCCTATATCCGCCATTTTTTGGTGGAGTTGGTCTTCATTGAAGTTCTTGCGATTGACAAAAATTTTGAGTTCTTTGGTGCCCACATTCCAAGTTGCTGTTTTTACACCTTTTATTTGAATGGCTGCTTTTTCGATTCGATTTTTACACATTCCACAGCGACCATCCACATGTATTTTTTCTATGTTATTGTTTTCTTGGGCAAGTATTGAAGTAGAGAAACAGAGTGGGAGTATGGCAAAGAGCCACAAGTATATTGATTTCATTTTTTTGTTTTTAATTGGTTGATATTAATAGTGTTGTTCTGTATCGGTGGCTCCAATCACTGTATGCAGGTATAGTGCGAAATAGCTTGGCTCTAACGAAAATTATCTCTTTAAGCGGATTCCTCAAAGAAAATAAACCTCGTACAAGGTATCAGCGATTCAAATCGCCCTTACCGATGTAGCCCAAATACACACAGGTTGAATAAATTTGATACTATTATAGGGTTAAATCAACCAATTTGCGGCGGTTGCCATATAGAAGGGGAATACTCAAAGGAGTATTGAAAGAAAAAAAACGGGGTAGGGGGTTCTTGGTAGTTTATTATTGAAGTCCGTACAGTTAGATGAGTATGGACGACAATACTGATATTGCAGCAAACACAGGTGCAGAAAGAACTACAATCGGAGTTTTCATTTTTATCTTCCTCATCACCAGGAGTAGTTTTTTCAGCTTGCAAGTGATGACTGCAATGGGCATGACTTTCCATTTCCACAGTTTTTTGCGATTGCGAACTGCAACACAAAATATTGGAGATTGCTGGGCGAATAGACAAACCCAAAATCAATGCGGCTAATATGATGGAAATGATTTTCATGCGATTACTGCAAATGTAAACGAAATAATGGAATAGCTTGTTGCAAAATTTGTACTTTCGGGTGTATAATATTCAAAATGTATGGAACATGAAACATTGGAAACTAACGAATCAAAGGGCATTGATTACTGGCGGAACGAAAGGAATAGGATTGGCGATTGCAGAAGAATTCTTGCAGTTGGGAGCAAAGGTTTTTATCACCGCCCGAAATGAGGAACAGGTTAAAGAACAGGTTGCAGAATGGAAAAATCAAGGTTTTGATGCGGCAGGTTTGGTGGCGGATATGAGTCAATCCGAAGACAGGCGCAAACTTATTGCAGCAGTTGAAGAAGAGTGGGGAGGCTTAGATATTTTGGTGAACAATGTGGGAACGAATGTCCGCAAACGGATTCAAGACTACAATGATTCGGAGTATCGCCACATCATGCAAACCAATTTGGATTCAGTTTACGAACTCTGCAAACTAGCTTACCCGCTTTTGAAGGCTGCAAATCAGGCGAGTGTGGTGAATGTTTCTTCGGTGGCAGGAATGGTCAGTATCAAAAGTGGAGTCATTTATGGCATGACCAAAGCCGCCATGATTCACCTCACCAAAAACTTGGCAGTAGAATGGGCTATGGAAGGCATTCGGGTCAATACCGTTGCGCCTTGGTACATTCGCACACCTTTGGTAGAAGGAGTATTGGGTAAGCCTGGCTATTTGAAAGAAGTGCTGTATCGAACGCCTATGGACAGAATTGGAGAGCCGATTGAAGTGGCTTCTACAGTGGCTTTTTTGTGTATGCCTGCGGCAAGTTACATTACAGGTCAGTGCCTTGCAGTGGATGGAGGATTCACGATTAATGGGTTCTAAGGATATTTTGTGTTTATTCGTTTTGAAGTGTTTTGGAAAAAAGCGCAAAAAGGCTTATTTTAAAAGAGCAAACCTACAAGCCTGTTTTACTATCAAATGGAATACAAATTTGATGGATTGTACTGATTGAAACTGATAAAAAATCAGTGTTTACCCTTTAAATCCGTTCTACCTGTGTGCTATCAAATGGAATACACTATAGTTTCAATTTTACATAAGCCTAAACATCAGTCCCTATGCCTACCGTTGATGAATACAGTTTGTTTTTGAATGGAATCCTGCAGACTGCCCAAGATAGAATCACTGCAAATGGTCGATTGAATGTAGACGATGTCCAAACCTTGTTCAATATCGCCAAGTTCAAGGATGGGAACATTGACGAAGCTGCAACAGCAGAACTCAAAAAAGTGTATTCAACGCATTATTCCAAATTGACAAAAAGGGCAATTCATGGCTTGGAAATGTTTATCGTGACCTACGACTTCAACGTATATATGCGAAAAGTTGGCGGCAATTGGTCGGATTGGTATGTGGGGATTTCGACAACTGAAGCCATAGAAAACCAATTGTTTACCCAGCATGGAGTGAATAAGGAAAAAGGAATTTGGATTTACCAAACAGTTACAATGGTCACCACTGCTCAATCCATTTTTCACTACTACAAAGAAAACGGCACACAAGGAGGCATTCACGGAACAGGCAATACAGCGGTCAAAATATACGCCTTCAAATTGGCTGCTGCTCCCAAAAGAGAAAATCCTTTCTCAAAAGTGGTTATTGAACCCACAGAAAGAACTTCTTTCAACCCCAATCGAAAAGTACACGATTTAGACCCAGAACATTACCATCAATGCCCTTTTTGTTCGGGTTCGGGACTGACAACTTGTTCTTCTTGTGGAGGAACAGGAGGGCGTTCGGAATCAAGGACAGATTATGACTGGAACAACAATCCTGTTTATCGCACTGAATGGGTTTCGTGCTATTCTTGCAGTGGTGGAAAACAAACCTGCACTACTTGTGGTGGTTCGGGAACATTGAATAAGTGATAGGTGAAAAAACGATTTTTTTTTCACTCATTTTGTCCTAAACGGTGAATCAGCTACGTCTATGAGGGAGAACGAAGTGGATAATATTTGTAGAAAAACGATTTTATGCTTATCTTCAATATCCTACTTGCAGCACCTCACCTCTTCAAACGTTTCATAATTAAACCTTTATTTTAAAAACCTCACACATCATGAAAAATTGGTTAATCTTAATTATCACACTCTGCACAGTGCCTTTCTTTAATCATTTAGAGGCAGGACATGCAAAAATTACCTTGGTTAGCACTACTACAAGTGGCGAGATAAATGAAGATCCAAGTGGTTTCAAGACAAGAATTCACCTTGACTCTTTTAGGGCTTTTTCAAAAGATGATTGCGAAAAAGAAATCACGTTAAAGGGAACAATTGAGATTGTAGATATTCTCGAACCTTGGCAAAAGACTCAAACTCAACCAAACAATCGAAGGAAATTCAAAAGTAAGGCTTCTGGTACACCAAGAAACCTGCAAAAGACATTTGATGAGAAAGGGTCTGATATTCCATACCGAAGATTCGCTATAGAGCCTACTGTGGGCAATATGACGACTTTTAACTCTACACTCACTGACAAAGCTGGAATGTGGGAATTTCACAATGCTTTTTACATCGTTTTCAAACTTCAAGACATAGACAGGTGTGATAGAAGTGGAAGTGATTTTATAGACGTTAATCCAGAAGCAGATGCTTACACGAGTTTGAAACTGCATGTGGACATCAACAAGAACGAAATTCGAGTGGTAAAAGAAGATGGAACTTTGGGGGGAGTCGTCAGCACTATCAATAGTTACTTCACTGTCCAAGGCAATGATAACTTATCGAATGTCGAGTTAGGTGGACTCAAACTAAAAGTTTCAAGAACAAAGCCAATTGGCAGTATTAATACCCTAAAAGGAAATGGTGGATAATTCCCTTCAAATCGCTCAAGAACAATTACAAAAAGCAATTAAACTAGCTGAGGCTGCTCATTTCCAACAATCCATTGAATTGTTGGAAAGAGCGGCGTTTGTATTTAGAGAACAGAAAGAGTGGGGGTATTATCTCCAAACACTTAATGAAATAGGTAGAAGCTACAATGAACTGGATGATGCTGAAAAAGCAATGAATATTCTAAATACAGCCTTCTCTATCGCAGAAGAACAAAAAATTACCAACAGTATTTATCTAAGTTTTATTCTGAACACATTGGGTAGAACTTATAGCTTGGAACGAGAATTGGAAGCTGAATTGACTGCCTATAAAAAGGCCTTAGCAATTGCTTCAAAAAGCCACGATAGAGAACAAAAAAATGCACTGGCTCTCACCTATGTCAATCTTGGCGCATACTTCAATGAACAAGGAGGTTACGAAAAAGCCATTAATTTTCATCAAAAAGCACTGAAAAACTATCTCGAATCAAATAAAGAATGCGAAGATGATATCGCAACTTGTTACAATAATTTGGGTGGATGTTACTGCAATTTAGGAGACTATGCACAAGCATTACCACACTTCCAAAAAACGCTGAATAGCTGGCTTCAATCTCTTTCTCCCAATCATCCAAACTTTATTTATGCCTACAACAACATTGCAAGTTGTTATTACTTCAAAGAAGAATTTGAAAGGGCTATTCCCTCTTTTCAAAAAGCATTGGAAGTTGTCGAGGAAAATTTCGGAAAAAATCACGGACTCATTGCAGCTATTTCTATCAATGTGGGAAACTGTTACAACAGGCTACGACAATTCAAAAAAGCCCTTCAATTTTATCATCAAACCACAGAGGTTCACAAACAGTTGTACGCCAAAAACGAGAAACAGCCCAGAGCTGTTTTTGAGAATTACATCAGTTTGGGAAATTGCTATGTCGAACAAAATCAGTTTGACAAGGCGTTTGATTATTTCGGACAAGCCTTGAAGGGCTACCAAAAGATTTTTGGAGAAAAGAATCCCAAACTTGCGGATGTATTGAATCGGATGGGCTATGCTCATTTGCAGCAAGGTACTGAATTAGAAGCTATTAATTCTTTCCAAGAAAGCCTCAATTCCCTATTACCAGATTTTCAATCCAGCGATATTTACCAACACCCAAAGGTAAGTGGTATTCCTTTCTCCAAACCACTCCTGTTTGCGCTCAATCGCAAATCCTTGTCTTTTTATCGCCTGTATCAAAAGAGTCAGAATAGAAAAGATTTACAGGCTGCATTTGAAGGTTATTCTACACTGATTCAATTCATAGATGCGAAAAGGCAAGACTTCAAAGCCTACGATTCCAAGTTGAATTTGGGAGAACAATTGGTGGGGATTTATGAGAAAGCCATTGAAGTAGCAGTTTTGATGGCAAAAAATGAAGAGACTTCTGGCTCAATTTCTTCCCTTCAACCCTTACAAACCGCCTTCAATTTTGCCGAAAAATCCAAGGCGGTATTGTTGTTGGCAGACTTGAAGGGTGCAGAAGCGATGTCAAATATTCCTCAAAGAATGCAGGAGGAAGAGGAAGGTTTGAAGAGGGAATTATTGGAATTGGAGAAGAAAATCCAAGAGGGGAAGTCAAAAGAGCACTCGAAAGAAGTGCTACAATTGGAGAGTGAACATTTTGAAGTCCAACAGAAATACCAAGAACTCATCGACCAACTTGAAAGAGATTACCCTGACTATCATCAATTGAAGTACAATACCAAAACGGTGGAAGTAGAGGCTTTGCAGAGCTATCTGAGAACTATTGAGGTGGAGAATGTGGGAGAAGAGAAGCGTGAAAGGATTGTGCTTTCTTATTATGTGGGC
>JBGCDY010000593.1:0-5290 GCA_045105835.1 Chitinophagales bacterium | reverse complement strand
CATCGCAAAATCATAGGGAATGTGTCGAGATTCCACTACTTGTTTGGCACTGTCTGCGGCTTGATGCGGCAACATTGGATCCTTTTGCAATGCGGGTAAATCTGCACGAGGACGCAAAATCATCATCCGCAGTTTTTTGTCGTTTAGATAGTATTCAAAGTCATTGATAAACACGCCTTTTTCAATCCACGACTCCACAATGGAAGCTTCTCCTGTGTTTTCGTCCACATGCAGCAAAGATACATGCGAAAAATTACCAGGATAATCGTTTCCCCTCGAAATCAGGGCGGAAGTCGGCGCTCCACCTCTCGAAACCAACATGTCCCCACTATGTGCTTTTACGCCCATGATGTCGACAGAGGGTGTTTGGGAAGACTCATTATGAGCAAGCAACATGGGAGTAATGTTTTCGGGTTTGGCTTGTAGTATCAACTCTTCCGTAGCTGCTCGACCTCCGTACAAAAGCCTGTAAACGGTGTTGCGGGATTCTTGTTGGGTCATGTCCCAATGCACAGATTGGTCTTTGACCACCTTCCTGATTTTGCTAAAAAGCTGGATATAAGCGGTCAATCGGTCTTCACAAGCTCCAATTTGAGGCCCTAACTGAAAAAATTGTCGCTCCAAAAGGGCAAATTGTGTGGCATCAGGTGGAAGGGTGTCTTTGGCAATTTCGTCCAAAAACTGGTGAATCGCTCCCATTGCAGTGTCGATTTTTGATAGGTTCTCCAAACAATCCATTTCTTTGGCTGCAATGAATTCTTTCTCCAAGTTCTCCCAAACACTGTCTTGATTCCATACAAACGGCTGCTTTTCTGCCATTTTGGGAGGTTCGGGTGCGCTACTTGGAATCAACAATATCAAATACAACACCACCAACATCAACAGAATAACACCTAATAACTTGAACATAAATCGAAAACAGATTGGTTAGGGAAAAGGCTAAGAAACAAATGGAAATTAAAATGAGAATCAAAATTAAACGCTTGCCCCGTATTATTAATCAGGATTCCAAAAGATGCTCGATAAGCAGTCAATTTCAATTTTGGCTTGTATTGGAGAGATAGAAAGTAAAAATACAATTTTATTTTTTATTAGCGAAACTTTCAAAACAACTCATTCCAATTGAGATTTCAGGTAAAGCAATTTGATTTTTTTGAGTTTGAGTTTTTAATTTTAATTCACTGTTGTTTTACTCTCCAACTTCAAAATACTTGGTAGAATACAAATCAAACTCAGTCCCAAACCCACCAATGCCAAAATAACAATGTTCACATAAGGTTGATTTCCCAAAAACATAGCTGCCAAAGCAGGGCCTGTAGCCTGTCCCATCATGTTGATGAATGCGCCCAATGCAATGACCTTTCCTTGTGGATCGTGTTGTGCCTGAATGCTTTGGTAAAAAGCAATGAGAAAGGGCCAAACTCCGAGATAAGCAATGGTGCTAATGCCATAAATCCACGAATTTGAAGTAAAATAGAGCGCCAACAAACTCGCTACAAGAACCGTCAAGCCACCAAAAATCGGCAATGCCAAACCTTTACGGTCATTGATCCAATAAATCGCCATTGCAAAAGGAATAACCACCAAATTGCCGAGAGACAGGGTATTGGCAATAAAATTTTCGGACAACATTTTGGCTTGACCAATCAACTCAATGTATGCCCAAACTGCTCCACCGCTTGTTTGCAGCGCATAATAAGCCACCAAAACCAACCAAATAGTAGGATTCCGCATCAAACTCGACAACTCAAAAGAAGCCGTTTTTTCAGTATCCTCATTTTGCTGAAATACATCCAAAAATGGGGTCATTAGAAGGGCGAAAAAAACCATTGCTATCAAAAAAACGAATCCAGCTTCCAAACCATAAGTACGCAACAAATTGGGCATGAAGGGAAAGATGATGGCACTCAAAAGGCAAAACACCAGGATATACATGCTGTAACCTTTCACGGGTTTTTCCAGTGCTGCAAAAGCGGTCAAACTTGCGGCATAAGCCACTCCTGCAAATATGCCTGCTGCAAATCGAAGTACCAACAAATAAGGTGCGCCCAAATTCAATACAGACCATATCTCGAAAACCAACAAACCCAACAAACCTATTTGAGTCAATCGCACCAAACCGACTCGTTGTATCACAAAAGCGGCTATCAAACCGCCCATAGCAATACCCACAATATTGATGGCTGCAAACCAACCGATTAGTGCTTTCGAAAAATCATATTGTTCCTGCAATCCACCCAAAATCAGTGGCAAAATGGTGATGATACCCAAACCTGCGGTGGAGATAAAACCCACCATAGTCAATCGAAGCCAGTGGTCAGGAGGAAGTTTTTGGAGCATAAAGAATGTCTGTTTTAGGAATAACTTTGTGTGTATTAGATTAAAAAACACAAGATAGCAAACCTATGCAGTTTTACATTCTACTTAGGGCAACCGTTGTTAAAGTCTTCAACTATTGACAAGGTTTTCATTACTTCCCACCAAAAAAAACTCCCCGCCTACGCACCTCTGCGTTCAATTTTCTAAAGCAAGAAAACCTTCAAAAAACCAATACGTTCTCTCTTCCCTTCAATCTCAAAACCGCCTTCTCTCCTACCCTTTCCACTTCCATCATTTCACCATTCACTTCCACCTCCTTTGCAGCGATTGGATACTGAAACACGATTTCCCAATCTTCTCGACTTTGAGACAATTTGAAGGTTGTTTTACCCTTTGCAGTAGTTTTTTCAATGCTAATTCGGTTATCCCCCACAGGCACATTTTCCAATTTTGCTGCCTTCCAAGCAGTAGGCATTTCGGGTGCAATTACAATCCGTTTGTTGTGCGATTCGGGCTGAATACCAAAGTAATTTCGCACGATTGGCGCAGCCAAAGCATACACATTCCACGCTTGCACCATCATCCCAAAATCGGGCGAGACCTCATACATCGAACCAGGCAGCGCATAACCAAAACTTTTTACCATTCGCTTCAAATACGCCAAGGATTCGTCCACTCGACCATAATTTGCTTCTGCTATCGCCTGAACACCAGTCGGCAAAGTCATCACAGCTCCCGTATAGGAAAAAATCTTTTTGTCTGCTGCAAAAGAACCACTCTCTGTTTCGGCACTTTCGTCTCGGTCAATTCCCGTCACAAACACTCCAAAGGGATTCACAAAACGGCTACCCGTTTTCAAGGCTCGAATTGCCTTTTCTTGGTCTGCAATTCCCATTTCCATTGGTGTATTGACCACCCAATTGTGATGCACCACAAAACCCCGTTTTTCGTTTGGTGGATAAGCTGCAATTTTGGCTTTTGTAGCCTTCAATTCTTCCACAGCCCAGGGTTTGTTGAGCGTATCAGCACGAATGATGGCATTGTCAATCAAGTGCATTGCCTCTTTGGGAGTGCTGATAAAATCGGCATAAGAATCAAAATCTTCGACCCAAAAATCGGTATTGATTTTCTCCTTCAATTGGTCTGCTTTCACCTGGCATTCGGCTGCAAAATCCATTTCGCCCACAATCCTTGCCATCTTTGCCAAATCCGAAAAACCTTGTTGGGTATACACCGCTACATCAATCATTTCGCTGTCCAAACCATGAATTTCCATCATTCCCGCACCATCAGGCAAAAGGTTTTTGTCCTTGTCGTTTTCCTCCAACAACCAATTCATTCCATTTTTGCAGAAAACATAGTAGTACTTCAAAATATCTTCTGAACCTGTCCACGCATAAGCCTTCCAAACCATTGAGGTAAAATGAGGCGTTTCGTTGAGGTTTCCCAAATTATAGACTGCTCCATTGGTAGAAGCTTCGTGAATCACCCGACCACTTTCACCATTGTTTTGCGTTGACAAAAATTGGAGTAAATTCAGGTTGAGTTTGACCAAAATAGGGCGACCAATCGCCAAAGTCCCTTGCAGCGAATAGGTATTGTCACAACCAAACCACCACGGGTAATCGTCAATTCCTGCCCCCAAGCCCGTTCCAAATTCAGGCACATTTCGCACCAACCAATCCGTATTGTATTTCACCCATTCAAAGGCTTCCTCGATGTCCTTGTCTGGAATCGTTAGTTTTGAAGTGCTGGCAAGTCGCTCGTACCGCTTTTGTTTTGCCTTCAAATAGGCTTCATAATTTTGGCGAATTTCTTGAAAATTAAGCATCGCCATTTTTTCCGTTTGAGCAGAACCTGCAATAAAAAAACGCATCAAGGTCTTTCCTTTTGCTTCAATATTCACCTCATACTGCAATTGGGCACTGATGCCTTTTCCGAGTCGTTCAAAATCACAGGAAGCAGCCCCAATTTGGTGTTTTGAAGGAAGCGAATCTGACCCGAAAACGGTAAACCAATCGTTCAAACTATCCTTGGCAACCATGGCATTTTCTGCCTCAGTCCACATCGCAAAATCGCTTCCATCCACCATTTCTGTACGCTCTCCCAGCCACACAGGACGCAAATCCACCATGCCATTGAAGTCAAAAGTCAGCAGCCGATTTTCGGCACTTTGGTTTTGCAGTGTGAACTCCACGACCAAACCTTCCTTCCCATCAGGCACAAACTGAAACCGCTCGACTTTCAAGTCCAATTCCTTGATTTCAAATACATGGCGATTGGCAAAAGGGTAATTCACAAACTCCTTTGCATTGTCCAAACAGGCAGTTTTTTGGTTTTTCACATCTGCAATTTGCACCGAAAAACCATCCATCAATTTAATTGGATGGTTCCAAATTCCTCCCATTTCTCCTTTGACATGCCAGCCCACATCTGGAAATTGTCCGTTTTGATGCCCCACCATATAAACCCTATCCCCAGCCGTCACATAGCGTGAAGCCAAGTATTCTTTTTTGCCCTTCAATTGAGGCGCATTTCGTACTTTTTGAGAAAGGCTTTCTGCGCCTTTTAGAGTCGATTGGTTAGAAGTATTGCAGCTATTGAATAGGAGAAATAGGGCTGCAAAAAGAGAGATAAGTAATTTGTGATTCATTGATTGACTGTTTTGGAATACCGTGTTCGGTTAGGAATCCTACAAAATAAGGTCTTGGGGTGTATTTCGTAGAAAAATTGACACAATTTTACTAAAAATCATCGTTTAACAATCAATATTTCCAACAAATTTAATTCTACCCTTGTTTGTAACTGTAAGCATTCAACATTTGTTCACGGCTCATATGGTGTTTCTCCGTGATAGAGTAAAAAGTGTTATTTTTACATCAAAATTCATAAGATGCTTGTAAAAATACAGGATATAATTGACGATAAAAAGTGTTTTGATATTATTCGCTCCAAACGCTGGGAAAATGGA
>JBGCDY010000592.1:0-6901 GCA_045105835.1 Chitinophagales bacterium | reverse complement strand
TAGTCAGTTGGATGCCTTCAATACCATCAATGCGATGTTTAAGAAGCCGAAAAACTTGGCAGCTACGGTTCAGTCTTTGTCGGAGGAAAATGCTTCTTTGAAAAAAGAGGTGGAACGTATGCAGCAAATTCAAGCCAATGTGGTCAAAAACGAATTGAAGGCTCAAATTGAAGTCATCAATGGCGTGAATTTCATCGGACAACGCATTGAAGTCGATACAGCCGATATGGTCAAACACATTGCTTTTAACCTTCGAAAAGAGGTTTCTAACTTGTTCCTTGTTTTGGGGGCAAGTATTGGAAGCAAAGCAAATTTGACGGTGGCTTTTGATGATGCTTCAACGAAGGAAAATCCCAACAAGAACGCTGGAAAAATCATTCGACAATTGGCGAAGAACATCAAAGGTGGTGGCGGTGGTCAGGCGTTTTATGCTTCGGCTGGTGGCAAGGATGCAAGTGGAATCGAAAAGGCGATTGAAGAAGCTAAGGGAATGATTGAAGGATTCTAAGTAAAACTTATTTTATCCTTCAGTAACGGCTATTTCAATCGCTGCAAGTATCGTGTAAAAATAGTTTCGCTTTAACACAAATCACCTTTTACTTTAGCGATTCCTCAAAAAAAGTAAATCTTGTAGAGCGTGTCAGCGATTGAAATCGCCGTTACAAAATCACTTTGAAGGCTTATAAAAATCACGATATAAAAAATGTGTGCTATTCAATAATAGCGCACATTTTTCGTTTAAACAACTCTTTTTCAATCCAAAAGACACTTAATTTCACCCTCTTCATTTTATAAATCATTTTAAACATAATAAAGCAATGAAATTCAAATTCTTACTTTTCACACTTCTATTTGGCGGTCTTTTGATGACCTATGGCTGCGGAGACGATAGTTTTTCCTGTGAGGATGGCAAACAGAATCAGGGAGAAACAGGCATTGATTGTGGCGGACCTTGCCCCAACTGTGCCTATGTACGTACTTGCTCAGACGGCATCCAAAACGGGGAAGAATTGGGTGTAGATTGTGGTGGGCCCCGTCCAAATGCTTGAGTAACACAACCTCCTGTTCTCAACCCTTTTTTCAATGCAACAATTGACGGTACTGCTTGGTCGGCAACGTCGGTGAGTAGCACAGAATTGAATGACAGGATTACATTTTCAGGTTCTAATGATGAACTCAGTGTGGTTATCAGTTATTCCGAAGATTTTACGACAAGAACGGGAAATTTCGATTTAACCACGAATACGGCTGTAATGACAGGTACGGGCATTGATGGTGAATGTATTGCTCAGTCAGGTAGTGTGACATTTACCAAATTTGATACGACGAATAAAGTGGTTTCAGGTACATTTGAATTTACCTGTCAAGGAACAGACGCTGTGGATGTAATGGTCACGAGTGGAGAATTTGAAGATATTGGATATTAAGGGATTTAGCAAATAATAGCCTATGCAAATTTATTTCTATCTCCCTAACCAAGACCACAAAACATCGAATTGTTAGAAATTTCCGATGTTTCGCACTTCAATTAATACAAAGCACCCTTTGGCTATTTTAGTCAAAGGGTGTTTTGTATTTCTTAGACAATGAGTTAATTACAAGGCATTCAAGGTATAGCGATATGCAAGGTTTTAGAAAGGCTACGAAAAAAGGCAGAAAAGGTTTCATTTTATCTTAATTTTGTCACAGAAATGTAAGTTAATTATTCTCCTCATTCTTCATTTCTCAATCCTAAATATTTAAGACCGATGAAAAAAGCCATACTTTCCCTAAGTATTTGCTGCCTTATCCTACTGAGCAGCCTAAACCTCTCCGCCCAATGTACTTACGAAAATCTTTGGGAGCAATCACCTGAATTTCCAAGCCCATTCGATGGCAAAGCTTTTCTTCACTCCCAACAATTTGTCCAGTTTGGACAAGGAAAGGCGTTTAAAGGAGCAGACGATTTTGAAGTGCCAGAAGGAATGAACTGGATGATAGATGGTGTTTCTGTCAATGGAGCGTTCTCATTCCTCAATTTTGAAGGAGAAGTTTGTGGAAATTCTGTTGTCGAAGCAATTGTTGTTGAAATTTACTCAGACTATGATGGTTTGCCAAGCAAAAGACTTTGGAGAGAAGAAATTCAAAGTATCATCAATACCAACAGCCCAAATTTTGATTTGGAATTTGAAGAGCCTCCTATCGTAAGCGAAGGCAGATATTGGTTGTCTGTTTTTCCGATTATGGCGAATGAATGCGGTCAATGGTATTGGGTGCAATCTTCTCCAGGTGAACCTCGCATGAGACCAGCAGCGTTCTTGGACGAAATCTACAACAAGTGTAAAAATGAATGGGTGACGGGTACAGATGACTGTATTTTGGGCAATCACTTTGAAACTCCTTCAGATTTGGCATTTTCCCTCAAAACCTGCGTAAGAGTTGTTCCCGAAGTTTTGTCTATTGCAGCTCCCAACACAGAAGGAAACGCAACCGACCAAACTGTCGTGAGTTTCCAATTTATGGGTGGTATTGCGCCTTATACTTACAAATGGGAAACCAATGGCGTGGTGTTTTGGAATGAATTTGCACCTGGTCTTTTTAGAGTTGTGTACACAGGTGATAGCTACTGGAAAGTAACCGCTGTGGACTCAAAAGGACAAATCGGCACTTTTACCAACGATACTTACCCCGAAGTAGATGGCAATGAAGGCGGTTTATTGGACGTATATGACATTCAGGTAAGTCCCGAAAATGGCGTGGGTGGATTAGACGGTTCTCTGACTTTTTGTATTGAAGGAGGAACTCGTCCTTACTACATTGAGGCTTCTAATGGTGAGACGGTCAGTGAAGTGGATGAATCAGGTTGTTTTATCTTGAGCAATTTGGCAGGTGGTTCTTATGATATTGAAGTAAGCGACAACAGCGATTCAAGCTTGTTTACGACTGCCAATGGATATGTCAATCGTTTGGGTGGTCGAGGCAGAGGGCGCTCTGGAAGAGGTAAAGCTGTGGTAGATGGCATCACCAACATGGTGGTTTTTCCCAACCCATTTACCTACTCTACCAATATCGAATTTTTAAGCACAACGGATTCTTTTGCTGAAATGGTGATTTATGATGTAAATGGTCAAGAAGTTGCACATTTGTTTGATAAAGAAGTCAATGCAGGTGAAGCTTACAGAATTCCCTTCAATGCGAGTACACTTCAATCGGGTATTTATTTTGCTCAATTGAGAACGGATAGCGAGGTAATTACTCAGAAAATATTGATGTATTAATTTGGTGACTGGTAGACTGGTGACTGGTAACTGGTAACTGGTAACTGGTAACTGGTAACTGGTAACTGGTAACTGGTAACTGGTAAATAAAGCAAAAAAGGGCAGAATTATTGGATTTCAATAATTCTGCCCTTTTATTTTTGGGAGAGGTGAGATAATAAAAGAATGTAAGGCAGTAGCTAAAACAAGTCACGAATCACCAATTACCAGTCCACCAATCACAAGTCACCAATCACTAAGCCTTAATTCTCTTAATACTACAACCAATAGATTTGGTAGTACCTGGGTCGATTGGCTTTCCTTCAATCATGTTGTCAACAGCATTTTTCAAGTAAGGCACTTCAACAGTAGAAGCATCTTTTGGGCTGTCATCAATCGCACCTTTATAGACCAACTCCATTTTGTTGTTGAACAAAAATACATCAGGTGTTTTGGTCGCACCACAAGCATTCGCAAACGTAGATTTTTCATCAACTACATACGAAAACTTGTACCCATTTTTATCTGCATAGGTTTTCATCTCATCATAAGAATCGTCTCCCTCTCTTTTGGCTTCATTGGAATTCACCGTGTAAACACCCACTTTTTTGCCCAAAGCATGGTTTGCAGCCGCTACATATCTCTCTTCCCAAGCCAATACATAAGGGCAAGTATTACAAGAGAAAGTCACCAACAAGCCGTTTTCCATAGCCGCTTCTTGAGGTGCTACTTTGTTTCCAGAAATGTCCATCATTGCCACAGCCGCCATAGGAAGTTTGTCACCTAAATTCAACTGTTGCATTTCACCTTCCTTTGTATTGCTCACACTTCGAGCCTCAGGAGCCGCATCTGTTTTGGTCTCAGTAGTTTTCGCTTCCGTTGTGGCTTCAGGAGCTTTCGCATCTGCGCCATTTGCTTGTTCTTGTGTTCCTGAATTGGTGCAGGCAGCAAAGCCAACAAAAACAATCATCAATAAATAAATAATCCGCATAATTTTACGATAATTTTGGGAAATGATAAAATTAAAAAAGCACAAACACCCTAAAAATGAAAAGTTCAAATACAGATTTCAAATGCAAAGCTTGCACTCAAATTTGTATTTCTAAAATGAAATTTTCCTAAGATTGGGGTGTTTGTGCTATAGTGTATGAATCAAAATTACTATTTTAAAACGGAAGTTGCGAATTTTTAACACAAGCAATTCATGCAAATTCAACTGTTGACAAGACTTTGCAGCCCTTGTCAAAGTTTGTTTTACTAAAGGCGAGTAAATTCAGAAAGTTTTTTGTGTTTGAATTTGTACTTTGAATTTGAGTTTTCACCAATCATCCCTTCTCCGCCTCCCACTCACTAAAGTTAAACGGCACCACCATCGAAACTCCCTGTTGTTGCATCGTGATTCCATAAGCCACATCCACTGCCGCCATAGTTGGCTTTCGGTGGGTCACGATAATGAACTGCGAATCCTTTGAGAACCGTTCAATCAAACGGGTATATTTGTTCAGGTTGTTGTCGTCCAAAGGTGCATCCACTTCATCCAAGACGCAGAAAGGTGCAGGCTTCAACAAGTACAAGGCAAAAATCAGTGCCAAAGCAGTCAAAGATTTTTCACCACCCGAAAGCTGGTCAATGCTTTGAGGGCGTTTGCCTTTGGGTTTGGCGGTGATGTCAATGCGGGATTCGAGTGGGTCGTTGGGGTCTTGCAATACCAAATCGCATTGGTCGTCGGGGGTAAACAAGGAGCGAAATACTTCTACAAAGTTCACGCGAATTTTCTCAAAAGCATCCATGAATTTTTCCGTCGCTTTCACTTCAATTTCTTGTATCGTTTTCATCAAGGACTCCTTGGCGGTCAGCAAATCTGCACGCTGTTCGATGATGAAATCATAGCGTTCCTTCATCTCATTGTAGGCTGTGACTGCCAGTGGATTGACCTCACCAAATCGTTCCAGTTGGGATTGCAGTTTGGCAACTTTTGCAGTCAGGTCTGTTTGTTCATATTCACCCGAAGGAGATTGGTCGAGCAGGTCATCCAATTCTATTTTGAAGGCAAAAGAAAGGCGTTCTTTGAGGGATAAAAGTTGAATTTTCAGTTGGTTTGTTCGGTCTTTGATACTCGTCAAAAGTTCGTCCACCAAATTTCGGTTGCGGTTCAGAATACGGACTTCTTCCTCCATTTCATTCACCTGCCCTCGCAGCTTGTAATAAACGGTTTCCGACTCATTGACCTCTTTTTCCAAGACCGTTTTTTTCTCATACAATACTCCCAAACCTCCTTCAACTTCCTTCAATTTGACTTCAATCTCTACACTTTCTCCGCTTCCCTTTTGCAAGATTTGCTGGTTTTGCTCCAACTGTCTTTGGGTATCCTGAAACTGTTTGCGCTTGAATTGCAGGTTTTGAAGAATGCTATTGAGGCGGTTTTCTTGCTTGTGAAACTCAATGTTGTGTTGATTGAAACGCTGGTTTGCCCCTTGCATTTCGGCTGCAATTTCTCGAAAATGCGTTTCACTTTCCTCTAATTTTGTTTGCTGCAATTGCAGTTCCGTTTTCTTTCCGCCCAAACTTTCCTCCAAAATTTGAAGATCTTTGGTCGTCGCTTCAATGCGGTTTTTCAAATTGGTGGTGCGGTCATTGCTTTCTCCAATGAATTTTTCGGTGTTTTCTACCTTCAATCGAAAACCCACCAATTTATTGTCAAGTTTGTTGATAACCGTTTGTTGGTGTTGACGCAGTTGGCGTTTGGTATTGAGCGTTTTGCGGATTTGGTGAAATTCATTTTGCTTGGCTTGAATCTCTTTTTGCAGCCCTTTTTGTTTTTCTTCTATCTCACCAATGCCCTTTTGCAGTTGCTCCAATTGCTGACGACGACCAATTCTTTTGCCCTCATACGCTCCTACCGAACCTCCACTAATGCTTGCCTTTTGGCGAATGATTTGACCGTTTTGGGTGATTAGGGATTGATGATTGGTGATTGGTGACTGAATACTGGTATTTGAAGTGATGTAAACGTTTTGAAGGAGATGGTGCAAAAGTGGCTTGTATTTTTCCTCTACCTTCAATATGCTCTTTGCAGGAATTGCATTTTCCATCTTCAATTCTTGCATATCCTGTCTTTCTTCCTGCTTCTCGCTTCCCGCTTCCTCCAAAAAATCGCTCAAAATGAAAAAACTTGCTTTCCCTTTTTGAGCTTGCTGCAATAAATCAATCGCTTGCATGGCAGCCTCAATGTCTTCCAAAACATAGCTGTTGAGGTGAGGCGCAAGGTAATTTTCCAAAGCCACTTTGTAGTCATCTTCACAGTTCAGAATGTCCAACAAAAGCGGCGCTTCGACCTTCCATTTTTTATGGGTTTTCAAAAATTTGACCGAATCGGGAAAACCTTCCAAACTGTCCACCAAACTTTTGGTGAGCTTGTATTCATTTCGTTTGGAGTCCAACTGGCGATTGAGTTGATTGCGGTCTCTTTGGATTTGGTCTATGTCTTTTTGAAGAAGATTCATTTGGCTTTGGAGGTCAGTACCTTCCGATTTGTTCTGTTCGATTTCTTCTACTGCCGCCTTCTTTTCGGCTTTCGCTTTCTCCAAATTCTCCCTAAAAATAGCCAACTCACTTTGTTGGGATTCAAATCGAAAGCGGTTGGATTTGATTTCACGCTGCAAATT
>JBGCDY010000591.1:0-2446 GCA_045105835.1 Chitinophagales bacterium | reverse complement strand
TGAACTCTCTTGGCGCATCGACCCCGACGGCAGTCTCGGCATCCGCAAACATTTCCTTTCGCCCTATCGCAAAGGCGAAAAAATCAACATTGACGAATACTACCAATACATTTTTGAGAACGTCAAAGGTTTACCCGAAACGGCTGCAAAGGAGGGCTTGAATCCATTGCAGTACATGAAAAAATACGGAGCCTTCGAAATCGAAAAAACGTCTTACAACAAATACCTCAAAGAGCTGCAAGACACAGATTTGCAGGACACTGCAATCGACCAAAAAACGGGAGTCATCACCAAAGACGGCAAAGAAGTGGGCGTGATGGTGGACGGAAAAGCACACGTTGGTTTCCCCACACCCACCCGAAAACAGGAGTTTTTCTCCCAAACAATGGTAGATTGGAAATGGGGCGAATACTCGATTCCGACCTACATCAAAAGCCACATTCACCCCTCCAAGATTGACTCTGCAAAAGGTGAATTTCCGCTTGTTCCGACTTTCCGCCTACCCGTTTTGATTCACTCTCGTTCAGCAAATGCCAAATGGCTCACCGAAATCGCCAACCGAAATCCAATATGGATGCACACTTCGGATGCCGAAAGATTGGGCTTAAAAACCGGTTCTTTGGTGCGTATTAATACGGACATTGGCTATCATGTGGACAAGGTTTGGGTGACGGAATGCATGAAACCTGGGGTGATTGCTTGTTCGCATCACTTGGGGCGTTGGCGTAGACCGCAAGACAAAATTGGGAATCGTTGGGCGACGAATACGGTTTCTATAAGGGAGGAAGCGAGAAGTGAGAAGCGAGAAGTGGGAAGTGGAATGATGGAAGGTAGACAACGAATGGGTAAGAAATGGAAAATGCAGACGGTTCAAGGCATTCGCCCCTTCAAAAGCAAGGATGCAGATTCGGCTCGGATTTTTTGGAGTGATGGTGGTGTCCATCAAAACATTACCTTCCCTGTTCATCCCGACCCAATCAGTGGAATGCACTGTTGGCACCAAAAGGTGAAAGTGGAATTGGCACATAAGGGCGATAAATATGGCGACATTATGGTGGATACTGAGAAGTCTTTTGAGATTTATCGAGAATGGTTGAAAATGACCCGACCTGCGCCTGGTCCTGATGGGTTGCGGCGACCGCTTTGGTTTAAGCGTCCGATCAAGCCTGCGAAGGAAGCGTATTATATTCGGGAGGAGAAAAATAATTCTTAGATGTAAAAGATCAGGCTTATTGGTTTTAAACGGTTTGATAGGAAAATGTTGGAGAACAGAAAACGGTAGTCTTAAAGACTACCGTTTTCAAATGCTCACTAGCGGTGGGTTTCGAAACCCACTGCTAGTGAGCTGAAGATTTTTTTGAAGGATACACGCAGCGTTTTTATGAGGTGGAAGGTTATACAAGTGACAATACAATCACAACTTCTTAAAAACAACCAAACATGAACCCACGAATCCTATTAAACCTATTTTTTGCCTTCCTATTGGCGAGTTGTAGCAAAGATGCCGAAATCGTAAATGAATTGGACATGGAACTCCATAGCCATTCCAAAACAGCAACGACAAGTAATTCTACAATGTGTGTCTTAGAAGGTGCTGTAATCGTTCCTTTTTGCAGTGCTGATCCTATCGACTTTCCCGAAACAGATTTTCCCATATCTGTCATTCTCAATGGAGAAAGGATTTTTTATCAAGGGTATACCTATGAATGGAGTACAGGTTCAACTGCTTCGGCTATTTCTGTTACTTACAATGAATTACCTGTGACTTTAATCTTGACAGAAGATGCTACGGGATGTCAAACAACATTGATTTTAGACCAAAGTTATTGGGGAAAAGTATCTGATGATGGAGTGACTCCTGTTGATAACAATCATCTTTCTACTCAAATGGCTTTGCCTGAAGGTTCTAAGGATGGAGATATTGAAGAAGAGGATGGTTATGGATTGTAGATTTGGTCTCAACTTTCATTTTATCATTTTGAAAAATAAATTTTCATAAAGAGTTCTGCTCAAAATCAAAGATGGTTTTGAGCAGGTTTTTTTTCTTCAAAAAGTAAATTCTTGTGCTGTTGTCACTTCAATCGTTTTAGGCAAGTGAGTCCAACTAAGAAAATTTCCTTTCCATCTAATCGTTCTTGTTCAAAAACTCCATCCCTCCAACCACTCCAAAACCTCTCTTCCACCCTCCAAATCAGGGTTTTTCTCCAATGCCTCCCGCAAGTCCACTAAAATACACCTTTTAAATTCTGCTGTATTTTCCGCCAAACCCACCGCCTTTTCATAGTGCTTTTTGGCAGTTTCTACCTCTCCCGTATGTAAAGTTGCCAAAGCTAAATTGCATTGAATCCACAATTGATTGGGGGCAAGAGCTAATGCTTTTTGGTTGAATTCAATGGATTTATAGTAGTTGTTTAGGCGGTAGTGACACCATCCAATGTGTCCAAGA
>JBGCDY010000590.1:0-3711 GCA_045105835.1 Chitinophagales bacterium | reverse complement strand
CCTGACCATTTATTGAATTCCTGTTGGTAAGTGGTCATGCCTAAACCGTGCTTGGCAACACCATTTTTTGAAGCCGATTGCCAGATGGCAGAGAAGTAAGTTTTACCCGCATGAGTGTAGGCACATAAGTAAGCCAACTTTCGACCTGCCTTGCTGTTGGCAGTAAATTCTGCTTGGTAAGATGCGATAGGCAATGAGCTTTTGAGTTTCCAACTGCCTACGTTTTCTTTGGTGTAAAAGGCAACATAACTTTTCTTTCCATTGACAGAAGTGACTGCTACGTTCATGGGTTTGTAGCCTTGTGAATTGTATTGATTGAAGCGTTTTTGGTGGTCTCCAGCCGATAATCCGTGGTAAGCTTTCCATGCAGCACCACTTTTTTTGACCATAATCAAGGCATATCTCAATTTGCCCGCAACCATATAAGACTCTACTTGATGTGGTCTATAACCCATTGGTACATACTTGTCAAACACTGCTTGGTACTGTCCAGAAGTCAAATTGTGTCGAGCCAACCATTTGCCAGATTTAGGCTTAAACAACACATTTACAAACACTTTTCCTTTCACTTCATAAAAATCTGCCCAATCAATCATGTATCCTTGACCTACGTGTTTATTTACCGTTGCCTGATAAGCACTAATCGAAACGGCATGTTTTGCAATTTGAGAATAGCCTGAATTGGGTGTTCCATTGGAGTCGGTGTGGTAGAGTTTGTTGATGGCTGCAATGTCTTTTGTACTCAACCCTACTCTTTGTCCGATATTGACTCCCATTGCTTTAGGCGTAATGGTTGGCTTCCCGTTTTTGCTAAAAGAATGACTGCCATAGTGCATGATAGAACCGTGGTCGTATTTTCCAGAATCAAAAGCATCGTCAATGTGTTTGTCAAAAGCGAACTTGTATTTGTCCTTGACATTTTGCCAGTTGATGGTGATGTATTTGTCTCGGTCTTCTCTGGATTGCTCATGAAACAGTCCCAATGCGTGACCAATTTCGTGAATGATTGTGCCTTTGCCACAGCTTCCTTTTTCGAGCCGAATCGTTTGTCGCCCACCTTTGCGACCTACTGCCGACCAACAAGCCTCTCCATCATGAGTCGTAAACTCAATGTAATCGGTTTGATTGGTTCGGAGAACCATATTCACATTGGTTTTTTGATTGACGTGAGCAATTGCAGCCTTTGTATCAGCTTCTTGCTTGTCGCTCAAATTGCTGTTGATTCTATAAGGTACAACGCCGTTTTTCCATCTTTTTGATTCATCATCGACTACAACGGCTAAGTTGAGTCCTGTCAAATCTTGTAATTCGCTGTCTTTGCCCAAGATAATGTCGCCTTCCATGATGGCTGTTCCATCTGCTTGGACTTCATAGGTCACATTGATAGGAGCTTTGTGGAATGGCAACAACAATTTTTTGGTCTTGATTTTTGAAGGAGCAGTTTGTAGGTTGAGTGTTCCTACTTGCGCTGTTGGCTTTTTGGTAGCCGTTCTTCCCATTCTTTTTCCAGATGTTCTTTGTGCTTCAACATTGGAGCTTAATAAGAAAACAAATAGGAAAGTGAAAAGGCTAAAAATTCCGTTTTTTAAGTTGGAGCGTTTCATAGCTTACATTTTTTTGAGGTTAAGATTGGATTACGCCCATCATAGACGGAACAGGCAAAAGGTTTGGGACAAAATGCTTGTTGTTTTTTAGAGTTTTTATTTTCCTATTGAAGTAAGTCGCTCTTAAAGCCTCATTTTGAAGGAAATAAAAAACCCTTTCTTCTTCAAAATTGAAAAAGAAAGGGTTTGAAAAATTCAAATCAAAAGCTCAAATACAAATTCAAGTAGTTATTTGCAAATGATTTCCAACCTGTTGCATTATATATATGTTGCGTCTCGACCCAATTTCGATTCCTCCAAGCCCAACTCTTGGCTGAATAAATCTACCAGCAATTTGTCGATTTCCTGTTCATTGAAGGTATTTGGGCTTCCCCTTGATTCCAGGTAATGTTCTCTTACCATCTTCTTGGCAAGTTCTCCCATAGTTTTCACCGTCAATTCTTTCTTCATGCTTTTGGGTAAAAAGAGATGTGTCACAAGCGACAATATCAAGCCAATTGCCATTGGAGCATAAAAAAACATTCCTATAAATGAAGCGAGGAAAACGATTATAAATGCATTCGTTACCGTTGAAGGAAAATTCAAAATCTTTAGTTCAAAACCCAGATGGGCTTCAATCTTCTCCACTATCTTTCCCCTCGTTTGTTTCGGCAGTAAATCCTTCAATAAAGTATTTGGGAGAATTGTTTTTTTGTCCAGCTTCAATACTGTTGCAATGGCATTCCGCAATTTATAAAAAGCTTGTTGAGAAGCACAATCCTCCGATTTCTCCAAATGAATTTTGGATTTTACATGGTCACAAAGTTCTCCAAAGTCTTCAATATCTTTGAGTTCGTCTCCAGTAAATTGGATATCAAAAGATTTTTCAATTTTCAGGAGTACATCACCAATATCGCCTGGGTCTACTTGATAGAGTTCTACGTCTGTCATTCCTATCATCTGTCAAAATTTAAAAAGTTCAAAGTTTTGAGTTTTTTTCTGCTTCCTTACGCATGATTTCCATGTTCTGCAATTTCAGCTTCGCCCGTTTCTTCAATTTCCACGGAGCATCAATTTGCGAATTCCCAGCCATGATACATCCGTAAGGCAAAATTTCATCCACCACTTCACCCAAACCAAACTCTTCCATTTGATTCTGAACATTTTGAGCATTCTTGTAGGCACTTGGCAATTCCGAGATATCGACATGTCCAGAATAAAACCGTATGTCCAAACCTTTGGTTTCTTCTTCAAAAATCTCATCGAAAGTCTTCCCTGCCTTGTTTCGGATATGCTGCGAACGGCTCACATTTCGCCCTGCTCCATGTGGCGCAAAACCCAAATTATTTTCAGTCGTTTTGCCTCTCACAATCAGCACAGGCTCGCTCATATTCAAAGGAATCAAACGCAAACCCTTGTAGGAATCAGGCACAAATTTATCATCCAAAGGAGTTGCACCTTTGGCGTGGTAAAACACGTCTTCTTCATCCTTGAACACAAAATTATGCTCATTCCAAAAACGCTCAACAGGTGATACCTCCAATTGCTCACAAACCGATTGGTGAAGCACCGTATGATTCAGTTGTGTCCATTCCCGAGTGATTTGAAGTGCTTCCCAGTAGGCGACACCTTCTTTGGTATTGTAAGGAATCCAAGCATTGGTTTTCAAGGTTTTTGGAGAAAGTTCTTGTCTGAATCGCTCCGCCACTTTCATTCCATGCTTGTACAGACCTGCGCCAAAACCTCGGCTTCCGTGATGCGTCACCATGATGGTTTCCCCTGTTTTTTTGGATTTTCCAATAAACAAGAAGTGGTTTCCATCGCCCTGCGTACCCAAATGTGTTTTTGCAGCATGAAGGCTTTTTGGGTTCTTCAAAAAGAAATTCGCTTCTATTTTAGCCTCCAAAGATGCAGGCAGTTCAAACTTTGCATCTTTCCGTCCTCCACCTCCAAAATGAGTTGTTTGTTGAGCGATATCCAATACTTTCTTTGGGTCGACTTTTCCAAAATTGGTCATCATCACCGAACAACAAACATCCGCACTGTGCATCGCTGGGTGAATGGCATTTTTGGTTACCACTACCCCACCCACAGGGATTTGTCCAATTCTTCCAGTTGGGCAAGCATC